>JAFAHB010000306.1 GCA_019237435.1 Vulcanimicrobiota bacterium | reverse complement strand
TCGACTACGCGCAAGTCGAAGCCTTTACGACCTTCGGTCGCATTGGGGTCAAAGTTTGGATCTATCGCGGCGAGGTGTTGCCCGACCAACCGCGCGGCGACGGTGCGTTGCGCGATCGCGCGGATCGCCCGCGCGATCGCCGCGAGCGAGGTGGGCGAAGCAGAGCGCGCGAGCCGCGCCCCGCTACGGACGGGTCGTCTCGAACGGAGTCGCCGTCCCGCGTGGACTCGCCGGCGCCCGAACCGATCGCCGAGCCGGTGCCGGCGGCAAGCGCCGAGGTAATGGCCGCTCCCGTCGCGGCGCCGCTGGACGCGTCATCCCAAGTGGAGTCGTCGTCATCCCGAGCGGAGTCGTCGTCATCCCGAGCGGAGTCGAGGGACGCGGAGGTCTCGGAGTAATGCTGACGCCCAAACGCGTGAAATGGCGCAAGGTTCAGCGTGGCCGGATGTCCGGCTCAGCGGTGCGCGGTAATAAGTTGAGTTTCGGCGATTACGGTTTGCAGGCCATGGAGCCGTGCTGGATGTCCAATCGTCAAATCGAGGCTGCGCGTATCGCGATGATGCGCTACATCAAGCGCGGCGGTAAGGTATGGATTAAAGTCTTTCCCGACAAGCCTGTAACGAAGAAGCCGGCAGAGGTTCGCATGGGATCCGGTAAGGGGAATCCGGAGCTGTGGGTCGCCGTCGTTCGTCCGGGGCGGGTGCTTTTCGAGCTCTCCGGCGTCGCGCCGCCGGTTGCGCGCGAGGCGCTCCGGCGTGCCGCCGCAAAACTGCCGATCGGCACGAAAATCGTCGCGCGCGAGGAGGCATAACGTGCCGAAGAAAGAGCTCGACAGTCTTCGCGAGCTGACGGTAAAGGAGCTTCAGCAAAAGGCCCGCGACGTCAAGTCGGAGCTTTTCAATTTGCGCTTTGCTCTGCGTACCGGCCACTTGACGGACTTTAGCAAGATCCGCGCAATGCGCCGCTCGTACGCGCAAATTCAAACGATCATTTGCGAGAAACGCCTCGCCGAGGGAGAGCATGGAGCAGCGTAAGGACTCGAACTCGGCGAGCCGAGGAAAAAGGCGAATCAAGCAAGGGCGGGTAGCCTCGAGCAAGATGGACAAGACGATCGTCGTCGTTTCCGAGACGCGGGTTCCGCATGCGGCTTACGGCAAGATCGTTCGCAAATCGGCGCGCTTCAAGGCCCACGACGAGGGCAACGAAGCCAACGTCGGCGACGTCGTGCGCATCGTGGAATGCCGGCCGCTCTCGCGTGAGAAGCGGTGGCGTCTCGTCGAGATCGTGAAGCGAGCGAAGTGATTCAGCAAGAGACGCGCCTGAAGGTCGCCGACAACAGCGGCGCGCGTGAGCTGCTCGTGATTCACATTAGCGGCGGCGGCCGTCACGTCTATGCCCACGTGGGCGACGTGGTCGTCGGAACGGTCAAGAGCGCGATTCCGGGCGCCGCGGTCAAAAAAGGACAGGTCGTCAAGGCCGTGGTCGTTCGCACGAGCGCGCCGATCCGGCGCGGCGACGGCTCGGTCGTGCGCTGCGATGACAATGCGTGCGTGATCATCAAGGGCGAGAAGGACAATCTCGATCCGCGCGGGACGCGCGTCTTCGGGCCGGTCATGCGCGAGCTGCGCGAACGCGGTTTTTTGAAGATCGCTTCGCTCGCGCCGGAGGTGTTGTAAGAAGTATGAAAGCAGCGATCATCAAGGGCGACACGGTGATGGTGCGCCGTGGCAAAGAGCGTGGCAAGCGCGGCACGGTGAAGGCAGTGCAGAGCGCCGCCGGCTCGGCCACGGTCGAGGGCGTCAACATCGTCAAACGGCACACCAAGCAAGGGACGAAATCGGGAAACATGGGCGGCTCGGTTCAGACCGGCGGTATCATCGAGAAGGAGGCGGCGCTGCCTCTTTCGGCGCTGCAATACGTCTGCGAGAAGTGCAAAGCGCCAACGCGCTTGCGCCATGGACGCACGGCCGACGGGTCGGTCCATCGCATCTGCGCGCGGTGCGGCGAGCCCGCCCGCGACTCGGCAAAGGGAGCCTAGAGTTGGAACGCTTGAGAGAGATCTACGAAAAGCAGATCCGTCCGCAGCTGCAGCAGCGCTTTGGTTACAGGAACGTCAACCAAATTCCGAAGCTGGAGAAAGTCGTCGTGAACATGAGCGTGGGCGAGGCCATCGCCAATCCAAAAGCGCTCGACGCCGCAGTCAGCGAACTTGCGGCAATCACCGGTCAACGGCCGATTGTCACGAAGGCGAAGAAGTCGATTGCCGCATTCAAGTTGCGCGAGGGAATGAATATCGGCGCAAAAGTTACTTTGCGGGGCGACCGCATGTACGTCTTCGTCGACAAGCTCTTCAACGTTGTCTTGCCGCGCATCCGCGACTTCCGCGGTTTGCCTGCGAAGTCATTCGACGGGCGCGGAAACTACAACTTGGGTTTGCGCGAGCAATTGGTCTTTCCGGAAATCAATTTCGATAAAGTCGATAAAACCCGCGGCATGGACGTCACGATCGTAACGAGCGCGAAGACCGACGAAGAGGCCTCAGAGTTTCTTACCGCGATGGGCCTGCCGTTGCAGAAGGCGACACGCTAATGGCAAAGACCAGTTTGATCATGAAATCACGGCGCGATCCGAAGTTCGCCGTCCGCCGTCACAACCGGTGCCGCGTCTGCGGCCGGCCCCGCGGATACTTGCGGAAATTTGCGATGTGCCGGATCTGCTTTCGCGAGAACGCGCATGCGGGCGTTGTGCCCGGCGTGACCAAGGCTTCGTGGTGAGGGGAAAGCGATGTCGATAACCGATCCAATCGCGGACATGCTGACGCGAATTCGTAACGCGAATACCGCAAACCACAAAGTCGTGGATATTCCGGCCTCGCGCGTCAAGCACGCGATAGCACAGATCCTGCGCGACGAAGGGTTCATCGAGAGCTTCGAGCGGATCGAAGGCGGTCCGCAAGGCACGCTTCGCATCGCGCTGCGATACGGGCCGGAGAAAGAGAAGATCATAACGGGTCTGCGCCGCATCTCGCGCCCCGGACTTCGCGTGTACACTCGCAAGACGGAGATTCCGCGGGTGCTCGGCGGTCTTGGGGTGGTCATCATGTCGACTCCACAAGGCATCATGTCGGGTAAACGCGCGAAGAAGCAAGGCGTCGGCGGTGAGGTGCTGGCGTATGTTTGGTAAGGAGAATCGCTTGCCATGTCGCGCATAGGAAAGCTCCCGGTCGCGGTGCCTTCGGGCGTCGAAGTGAAGCTCGAGGACGGCGAAGTGCTGGTAAAGGGGCCAAAAGGCGAGTTGCGGCGGCGCATCTTGACCGACGTCGTCGAGGTTCGATTGAACGACGGCAAAATCGTGGTCGACCGAAAGGGCGATGCCAAGGTGCATCGCAGCGCGCACGGCTTGACGCGTACGCTCATCGCGAATATGGTCCAGGGCGTCAGCAAAGGATATCGTAAGAGCCTGGAAATTACCGGGGTCGGGTATCGCGTCGCAAAGTCGGGCGAGCGGCTGAACTTGAGCCTGGGCTATTCCCATCCGGTCGCGTTCGAACCGCCTAAGGGCGTTGCGCTCACCGTCGAGGGGCAGAATAGG
>JAFAHB010000239.1 GCA_019237435.1 Vulcanimicrobiota bacterium | reverse complement strand
GACGCCTTGCGGTCGGAAGCGCATCATCGCTGCCGCAGCGAGTTGATGCCGACCCTTCATCGCACTCTTTCGCGGTCTCCGGTGCGGCACCGGGACCTTCAGCGGCAGGTGCCGGAACCGGCGCCGGTACGCGTGGTGACGGACCCGATGCAGCAAACGGTCAAGAGCCGTGCGGCTTCGTCACGTTCGCCGATCCGCACGGATCGCAATACGATCCGCAAACGCGCGGTTTCTGGGTCGACATTCGCATGTCGGTTCACTTCGCCGACGGTTCGTCGCAATCGACGATGTTGGACTATCCATGGTACTACCCCAGCGAAGCCGCAAATCCGTGGTCGGATCAGAATCTCAAAGATCCGGCGTTTCCGACGCGCTTCCAACCACCGCCGCCCAGCAAAGCCGGCGCTGAGCCGGCGCTCGTGCAGTACGTCGTCGCGCACAGCACGCCCGACGGGATGACGCTGCTGCGTGACTGTCCCGTCACATCACCGACATATCCGCCGTAGCCCGTCTACGGCTTACAGCACCGCGTCGGGGCTCACCGCGATCTCCCACTGGCCGTCGTGGGCGGTAATCTTGTTCTTTAGCGAGGTGCCGTTCGGATAATCGAGCTCCTGCACGATAAACGTGGCGCTGCCGAGCTCGACGGTAACGAAGAGCTGCGTCTCCGCCTGATTCAGCGTAAGGTCAAATGCCGTGCCGGCCGGTACTGAGATTCGTTTTGACGGCACCACTTGGCCGGGCGCGTAGATGTCGATTTGGTTTAAACCGTCGTCGACAATGATGATGTTTCCGGCTTTATCGACCTGCAAAGACCCTCCACCCCCGTATTCCAGGCCGAGGTTCTTTCCGGTAGTCGATCCGTGTGGGAATTCCAGCACGCCGCCCCCCGCCCCGTTGCTGGAATACGAGACATAAAGGTTATCGCTCGCGTCGATCGCGAGATCTTCGGGCAATAACCCATTCATCGGAATCGTGAGCGATGGGGACGTCTGGCCTTTGGGATACTCGGTGACCGTACTATTTCCGATGTTGGCGCAGTAGACGGTGCCGGCTGCGTCGACCGTAACGCCGATCGGCCCGTTCACGCCGTTGCTGATCGTCAAATACGGAGACGTCGTCGCGTACTTGTAGGCCGTGATCGTGTTCTTGGCGTTATTCGTCGCGTAGAGATTCAACGCTTTGTCAACGAAGAGGCGTTCGGGATGCGATAAGCCCTTTGTGATCTTGCCTTGTTCCGGCGGATTCGTGCCCTTCTGCGAAAAGATCGCAATGGCGCTGGGCATATAGTAGCCCCAGTAGATCAAAGGCTTCTTCGGAGTTGTTAATTCGCGCGTCGGTAGCTCATCGAGGGCAACGCTAGCGTGGAGCGAGGCGCCCGCGGCGTTAGCGATCTGCGCCGGCGCGACTGACGAATTGAATGAACAACCTGCAGCTAAAGCTCCGAGCAGAAGCGCGCAGCCCGGCTTGCCCAGCGATCGATAGACTCCAGCCATGGTTCGACCTCCCTTGAGAGCCCGGGGTTCGACTTTTTCGAGCGGACCCTTGGTTGGGCGGCGAGCAAATGGCAGCCGCTAGACTTTGAGCTCGACTTTCTCCAGCGCGCCTTTGGTCGAAACGACGTGGTGATTGAGCCGCAGCTGCTCCGGCTCATAGCCGAACGCGATCCCGAGCAACTGCGGCAGATGAAAGATCGGAACGTCGATGTCTTTTTTGAGCACGCGCGCCGCGTCGGGCTGTTGACCGTCGAGATTGAGGTGGCAGAGCGGACACGGCGTGACGAGAAGATCGGCACCCTTCTCCTTGGCCTCGATAATGTGGTTGCCGCCCATCGCCAGCGCTTTGTCGCGATTGAAGGTGAGCATCGGAAAGCCGCAGCATTTCGTCGCGCCTCGATACTCGACGGGTTCGGCTCCTAAGAGCGCGATGAGCCGGTCCAGATAGGTCTTTCGCTCCGGGCGCTCGCGTAAGCCCAGCGCTTCGCTCGGACGCAGAATGTAGCAGCCGTAGAACGGCGCGATCTTCAATCCGGTGAGCTTTCGCTTGATGGCGCGCTCCACGCGGTCGAGTCCGATATCTTCGAAGAGCATCCAGAGCAGGTGCTTTACGATCGTCGTGCCGCCGTAGCGATAGCCTTGATCGGCCATCGTCACATTGGCCCTCTCGAGGCGCGCGGGGTCGTTCTTGAGCTGATAGTTGCTATCCGCCAGCACTCCCTGGCAGGTGCTGCAAATGGTCATCA
>JAFAHB010000098.1 GCA_019237435.1 Vulcanimicrobiota bacterium | reverse complement strand
GACGATTGCGCTGGTCGCCGAGCTTTCAAGACGAATCCCGCGCGCGGTCGCGATCGGTTCCGTCTCGCGTGACGTGCCGGCGACGACGGCGCCGAGATCGACGGGCTCGCATTGCAGCGCTCGCCGGCCGGGATTGCGCGCCAGCGTCAGCAGGTCCGTGACGACCGCCGACGCTTCCAGCGCGGTTCGCGCGATCGCTTCGAACGCATCGCGCGCCTCGGCCGAGGCGTTTGCGCGTGCGGCTTGCGCGATCGCGCTGATCGACGCGAGCGGCGAGCGAAGCTCGTGCGCCGCATCGGCCGCAAAGATTCGTTCCCTCGCGCGAGCCGCTTGGAGCGGCGCGATTGTCGCGCGTGCCAAAACGTACGATGCGAGCGCGACGACGGCGACCAACGGAACGTCGAGTGCCGCGAGGGTGATGACGACACGCCGCATCGCCGTCGTCATCGCGACGGCACCCTCCGGCGTTCCGAGCGCAGGTGCGAGTAGCGACGCGTATTCCCGCGCCATGAACGCATACGCGCCCGCATTGAGCGCGATCAGCACGCAGATGAAGATGCCGAGATAGAGCGCGGCCGCGCGGAAGATCAACGACCTTACCCGGCTTTGAGCCGGTATCCGATACCCCACACCGTTTCGATAACACCGCCCGCGCCCAGCGCTTTGAGCTTCCGGCGGAGTTGGCTAACGTAGACGTCGACGATATTACTGGAGCCCTCGAAGTCGTAATCCCAGATGCGTTCTACGATTTGATTTCGCGAGAGCGCGATTCCGGCATTGCGCGCAAGGAACTCCAACAGCCGAAACTCGGTGGCGCCCAGCACCACCGGTTTCCCGGCGTAGGTGACGTTGCGCCCGGCGAGATCGATGCGAAGAGCGCCCGCTTCGACGACGCCGAGCAGTGGACGGTCGGCGCGGCGCAGGATCGCGGCAATTCGTGCGACCAGCTCGTCCTCGACAAAAGGCTTCACGAGGTAATCGTCGGCGCCGCAGTCGAGTCCGGCGACGCGGTCCTCGACCGCGTCGCGCGCCGTGAGCATGAGAATCGGAGTCTGAACTCCTTCGGCACGGGCATTGCGCGCGAGCGTGAAACCGTCTATCCCGGGAAGCCCGACGTCGATAACGGCAGCATCGTAACAGCGCCGCAACAGGTGGTCGAGCCCGGCCGTGCCGTCTGTCACGACGTTGGTGGCATACTTTCGGGTTTCCAGCATGGTCCGGATGGACTCCGCAACCGGAACGTTGTCTTCGACGACCAAAACTCGCATGGCGGTATCCTTCAATACTTCAACGGAGGTGGGAAAGCTACTGTGAGAGCGGCGCTAAAAAATGGATGCTGAGCCGGCGGCTGGACTTCTTGAGCGAGAATCCGGAACGGCGCAATTTGTACGGCGCCGTAGTAGACGAAATCGCGATTGATGAAGGGATTCTGGTACGCGTCGTACCGCAGGCCGAGATATGCATGCGGAATCGGATAATATTTGAGACGCACGTACCCGCCCGACGAATGCTGATTCGTTAGAAAACCGTCCGAATCGTGGTCGTCTCCATACCACTGCTCGGCTTGGAGATCGAGATCGCCGTACTGTGCGTGCGCGAGCAGGCCGTACCGTTCGTAGAGATCGGCAAACGGAAGACGTCCAGTCGGCTGTATGCCCAGCGTTCCGCCTAGCGCGGTCGCACCGATGTCCAGCTCGCTCTTATTCGTTTGCAAGAGCGTGTCGCGCAGCCACACGCTGAGCTCCGGGAAGCTCATCCACGTCCGCTCGCCGGTCGGAACCGGTTTGCCGCCGTACGGCGCGCCTTGAAACGAGGCGATGCTGGCCGTCGTGTAAACGTGGAGTTTGCCGAAGGTGCGATCCGCCTGAAGGCCCCAGCGCGGCGACGAGAGCGGCAGGTTATTCAAGCCGACGTGGGCGCCGTAATATCCGTACTGTTGCAGATCGTCGAGCCGCTCCCCCGGCGACTGCGCCAGCGGGAGCTCGTAGAGCCCAACGCGATAGAGACTTTGCGTTCGTTCGTTGTAATTCGAAAAGAAAAGTAGATACGTCGCCGACGGCCCGCCGCCCGCGCCGAGCGTGTAATGGATGAAGCCGGTGATGTCTCCAATGTCCGCGTTGGCCAGAACGATTCCGCCGGGAACAAACCTGGGATTATCGGGTGCCGGCTGCTTGTCGTACTCCATCTGATAGCGGATCGCAAAGACCGTCGTGCCGTGAGCCGGCAGCGGCAAGCGATAGCCGTGATTGCGGAAATAGTTTCCGAACGCGTTGAGCTCGGGAAGCACGCTGTGACACTGTCCGCAACGCAGATGGTAGCGCTGCGCGAAAATGGGGATGGCTCGCGCGGGCGCGCAAAGGAGCGCAAGGAACGCGGTGGCGAGCGTTGCGATGAGGAGCTTATTGAACAACGATCGCCGCTCGCATCGGTGCCGCATAATGGAAGAAGCAGCCGTAGAGGTACGTGCCCGGCTGGTCGGCCGTTATCGTTTGCGACGATGCACTGGGTTGCAGCGCTCCGCTGCTGAACCCGCCGGAAAGCGTGGAGCCCGACTGTTGCGTTGCCTTTTGCGTAAACGGCGAACCGTTGGGGAACGACGAGGCACCCGGAATGAGCGTTGCGGTATGGCAGCAGAAATTATCGGTATTCGTGAAGTGCAGTTGCGTCCCGACCGAGACGGTCGTTATCGCGGGCCTGAAGCCTCCCGATTGACCGTACGGCGTTTGCGACGGTCCAAAATTGCTGAGGCTGATGTCGATCGTAACGCCGCCGCCGCTGCTGTACGACGTCGGTATGCCGCCGTTGGTGCAGGCGGCAAGCAGCAGCGCGATCGACGCAATGAATTGTCGAGTCATCGCGAGGCCACCTCCTCAGCGCGGATGGCGTCGACGATGTCGTCGCTCAATCCGCTCGACGCCAGCATCGTCTTTGCCGGCTCGCCTTTGGCATTGAACAGATAGACGAAGGTCGTGTGCTCCTCGCGGTATCCGTCTTTCCCTTTGACGGAAACGACGCCGAAGGCGCGCATGACGGCGGTAACCTCGGCGACCGAACCTCCCGCGAGTATCCAGTAGCGTGGATCGGCCTCGAAGCGTTGCGCGAGGCGGCGCATCGTTTGCGGTGAGTCGTTCTGGGGATCCAGAGTAATCGTAAGCAATCGCGCCGCGAGATGCGCCGCCGCGATTCGGCGGGACGCATCTGAAAACTGCGCGTTGATCAGCGGACAGGCATCGGTACAGTGCGCCGAGACGAACGTCACCGCCAGCGGCTCGCCGCGAAGCGACGCCAGCGTGAACGAACGGCCGCGCTGATCGATCAAATGGGGTTGTCGCGCAACCTGAGCCGCCGTAGGCCGCGGTGCGCGCGACGCGCGGCGCACCGGATGCTGCCGCACAACGGCGTAACCGCCGGGACCCGGCGATGCGGTCGGTCCCGGAGTCGCGCCGGCGACGACTTGGATGACGTCGCGCATGGCGTTGGACACGTAATGAAAGGCGCAGCCGATAAGATATATCCCGGGATTGGAGAGCTTTACGGTTACGGAGGCGCCCGGATTGAGTATTCCGCTAGCGTAGCTCGTGCTCAACACGCCGTTTCCGCCTGGCGAGAACGATAGGCTAGGATTTTTTGGCCAGTTCGGCGGCGGTCCGTTGGTTTGAGCCAAAACGTTGAGCGTATGCGGCGTGTTCGACGAGAGGTTTTTGATCGTAATCGTGACGCCGGGCGGAAACGCCAGCACTTGTGACGTTTGCTGCTCCGTGTACCCACCGATCGTTCCCCAAGCCGGATCGTTCTCCACGCCCATTTTGGCGCTCGGAATTCCGACCCCGATGGCTGAGGGGGGCAGCGTCGGCGGCGGCGTTACTCCGCC
>JAFAHB010000161.1 GCA_019237435.1 Vulcanimicrobiota bacterium | reverse complement strand
TCGAGCTCGGAGAGAACGTCGTCGAGCAAGAGCAGCGGCGCTTCGTTCGAACGTTCGCGCATGACCGCATATTCGGCAACCTTCAGGGCGAGCACCGCCGTTCGCTGCTGCCCTTGTGAACCGTATGCGGCCAGCGAGAGGCCGCCGAGCGTCATGTTTACGTCATCGCGGTGGGGCCCGGCAACGGCGCTCTGACGCGCTCGCTCGGCGTCGGCGCTCTGCTGGAGTCGGGCTTCGAACGCAACGGCGATTGCATCTCGCTCGGCGATTTCAAACGGTACGTTCGGCTCATAGCGCAGCTCGAGTACTTCGCCGCGCGCGAACCGGGCGTGCGCTCGTGACGCCTCGCTGGCGAGCGCGCGGACCAGGGCCGCGCGTGCAAGCATGATCTCGGTACCCGATTCGACCAGACTGCGATTGTAGGTTGCAAGCAGCTCGGGGTCCGGCTCGATCGCGCCGCGCAGCAATGCGTTCTTCTGCATCACAACTTTCCGGTAGCGAGCGAGCTCGTAATAATACCGCGAATCGCTCTGCGAAAGCGCAATGTTCAAGAATGCGCGGCGAGTGCCCGGCGTACCGCTTGCCAAATCGAGATCGGCTGGAACGAACGTTACGACGCGCATGCGGCCGAGATAGGCGGCATAGCGTACGCCCGAGCCGTTGATCGTGTAGGTCTTGCGCGTCCCGCGCGCTACTCGCTCGATCGCGCAGGCCAGCTCCAGGCGCCCGGAACGCAGCGTCGCCTCGCCGTGCAAGATCGCGCGGTCGCAGCCGCTTCGCACGGTGTCGGATTCCCGCGCCGTCCGAAACGATTTGCCCGTTCCGAGCATCGCGATCCCTTCCAAGAGATTGCTTTTGCCTTGGGCGTTGGGACCTACGAAGACGTTTAGGCCTTCAGTGGGCTCGAGATCGAGGTTGGCGTAGTTGCGAAAGTCCGAGAGGGTCAGCCGCGCGAGCAACACATCATTGCCGCAGCGGCATGAGCACGTAGAGTTGCTGCCCCGTTTCCAGCGGCTCGAGCGGGCGAATCGCCGCCGGCGAGAGCGGTCCGAGGAACTCGACGACGGTCTTCTCGCTCTTGACGTGATTCAGAATTTCGACGAGATAGCGCGCGTTGAAGGCGATCGTCAAGTCTTCGCCCGTCTGCTCGATCTCGAGCTCCTCGTACGCGTTGCCGGAGACGTCCGAACTGGCGGTAACGATCAGCGTTTGATTGGCGATCGCGAGCTTCACCATGCTCGCGCGATCGCCGGCAACCAGTTCGGCCCGGCGCAGGCTTCCGATGAGCTGCGCGGTGCTGACGACGATCGTTCGATCGAACTTCGCGGGAATCACCTGCTGGTAGTTGGGGTATTGCCCGTCGACGAGTCGCACCGTTATGGCGACGTCGTCGCTCATCATCTGCAGTTGATTGCTCTGCGCGCCCAGCGCGCTGATCGCGATCGCTTCGGCGCTTCCCAAATTCCGTGCGACCTCGGCAAGCGCGCGGGAAGGCACGATGAATTTTTCTCCCGAGAGCGCGTTCTCGTCGAGGGTCGTGACGAACTTGGCCAAGCGGTACCCATCGGTAGCGACCATCGTCAGCGCATTTCCGTCAACTTCGAGCAGAGTCCCCATCAGGACGGCGCCTCGTGCTTCTTCGCTGGAGGCGGCAAAGATCGTCGCCTCGATCCCGTCGCGCAAGCGCTTAGCCGCGATTCCGAAATGCGCCCCGCGCGCGGCCGCCGGCAGCGGGGGGTACTCGTCGGCCGGAAGCGCGTGAAAATCGTAGTTGCTCCGCTCGCATTTGACGCTCGCCCGCGTCGGCGTTCCCGTTAGTTCCAGCGTACCGGGAGCGAGGTTGGCGAGATAACTTGCGAAGAGCTTGGCCGGAACGGTGACCGAACCATCCTCGGCGACCTGCGCCGGAAAGGCATGCTCGAGCGTGAGCTCGAGATCGGTCGCGCGCACCGCAATCTTACCACCGTCGGCTTGAAGCAGTACGTTGGAAAGAATCGGCACGGTCGTATGCGCATTGACGACTTTGCTGGCGGCTCCAACGGCCGCTGCGATCTCTTTGGTCGTGCAGCTGAATTTCATCGTTTCCACCCTTGGTCGCGGCTCGCCGTTTTCCTAGGAAAAAGAGAAGGTCAGCCGCAGCAGTAGTAAGGCGGTGCATTCTGGGGAGAAGTCTTCAAAAGCTCGTAATAGTGGGCGTTTTGGCCTTTGGATAACGTGTGAGCGGCGATCCGCAGGCCGTGCACGTTGTGCATCGGTGCCGGATAAGCGGTGGCGCCGCGGGGGGAAGCCTCGACCTTGTGTGCAGTGCTGTTCAGGGATTCTGACACATTGCGATCAGCTGGCGTATCTTGTTACGATAGGCCTCGTCGCGCTGCATTTGCTCTTTGATCTTGTCGCGCGCGTACATGACCGTCGTATGGTCTTTCTTGCCGAACTCACGCGCGATCTGCGGCAGCGAATAGTTCGTCAGTTCGGTCGCGATGTACATGGCGATCTGCCGCGGGGCCGCCAGCCGCTGATCCCGCCGTCCGTTGTCCATCTCCTTGACGGTGAGCCCGTGCGCGCCGGAGACCGTTTCCTTGATCTTGTTGATGCTAATCCTGTACGAGGGCGCTTGCGCAACGGCGCTCTTGAGAACGTCGGCGGCGAGATCGGTCGTGATCGGCGCCTTCGTGAGCGATGCGTAAGCAATGACGCGAATCAGCGCGCCTTCCAACTCGCGGATGTTCGAGGGAATCACTTTTGCAATGAACGACGTAACCTCGTCGGGCACGGGAATATTCTCACTGCCCGCCTTCTTGCGGAGAATGGCCTCGCGCGTTTCCAGATCGGGAGCCTGAATGTCGGTCAGCAAGCCCCACTCGAAACGCGAGCGGAGCCGCGCTTCCAGCGTTTGGATCTCCTTGGGCGGACGGTCCGAGGAAATGATGAGCTGGCGTCCCGATTCGTGTAGCGCGTTGAACGTGTGAAAGAACTCTTCTTGCGTCGTTTCTTTGCCGGCGAGGAATTGGATGTCGTCGATCAGCAACACGTCGACCTGTCGGTAGCGGTTGCGAAACTCCGGGGTGCGATTGTTTTGCAGCGCGATGATGAACTCGTTGGTAAACTTCTCGCAGGTCACGTAGACGACGTTGGCCGCGAGGTTGTCCTGGATTACGCGATGGCCGATCGCGTGCATCAAGTGCGTCTTGCCTAAACCAACGCCGCCGTAGAGAAAGAGCGGATTGTATGCGTGCGCCGGCGCGCCGGCGACTGCCTGAGCGGCGGCATGCGCGAAGCGGTTGGAATTCCCGACGACGAACTCCTCGAAAGTATAACGAGCATTAAGATTGGCGGTACGGAATTCCTCAAGCGGCCGCGGTGGGAAACCCGGAATCGCTCGCGCCGCGTCGCTGGGCTCCGCGACCGAAAGCCGCAACTCGACGTTGGTCCCGAAGAGCTCGCTCAAGACGCCGATCATCTGCGCGCGAAGCTTGCTTCCAACCCAATCTTGCGCAAACTTGCTGTGCACGGCCAGATGGAGTTCGTTGCCGTGGAACGAGATGAATCGGATCGGCTTGATCCACATCTCGAAGACCGGCTTCGAAAAGGTTCGCTCTAAGGTGTCGAGTGCGGATTGCCAGAGCTCGTTCGAGATGTCCGAGTTGATCGCAAGCGCCATCCTCTTCCAGTCCTCTTCAGAAAGCTGCCACCC
>JAFAHB010000104.1 GCA_019237435.1 Vulcanimicrobiota bacterium | reverse complement strand
TGGTGGCAGTCGATCAGCATCTCGATGCCTCGCTTGACCGAGCCCGTCTCGCCGACGTACTTCGCCAACTTCTTTGTAAAGTATGCATGCGGGTCGCGCAACACTTTCGCGTAATACGGGTCTTCGGTTAAGCCGCTCGGGTCTACGCCCTCTTTAGGAACCAGCCACACTACCCACGGATCCTCGCTTTGCCGGTATCCGATCAATGCCAGCGGGAGCGCGCGAGCCGATTTGATGTCAGGCAAGAAGCTGCAAATCGTATACGCGTCCAGCGAGATCTCCGTAGGTTCGATGGCTTGCTGCATGGACTGCACCTTTCATTTACAAACTCGCGGAGAAACAAAAACCGCTTGTCCTCTCGGGGACGAAGCGGTTTCTTGCAACTGCCGGGCCGTGCGCCCGAGCGAAAGCGGCATGGGCAAGCTTTAGAAACCCTGCCACAAATCCCTTGCCAGCGACGCCGTCATTCCGATCGGAGCGAGCTCCCAATCTTGTCACCCTGAGCGGAGCGAGTGCAACGAGCGCAGTCGAAGGGCCTTGCCGAGGGTGAACTAAGGAGTTTTTACCGCGGGTGTGAAACCTCGGCCCAGGCAGTAGTGGTCCGGGGCACTGTATGAGCGCGCTCGCACCACTCCTCGCGGGGGTACACGTGCCGACAGTGACGACCTCCGGGCGGAGTTCGGCGCCACATCCGGCCCGCTCCACCCCGAGCGTGGCAAATTTTGAGCGAATCGTAGACGACTATCAGCGTCGCCTCTACGGATTTGCGTTGCGCATGACGGGAAATCGCGAGGATGCCGAGGAGATCGTGCAAGACGCGTTTGTCCGAGCGTACCGCGCGCTTGGGAAAATGTCGGCAGAGCAGCGCGCCGATCTTCGGCTCCAACCCTGGCTCTACACGATCACCCTGAACGTAACCCGCAATCGGCTCAGGAGCAAACGGCCGTCGAACGTGGCGCTCGATGCACTCGCCGATCCCGATGCAATCTTGCGCGAGTCGCACGAAGGACCGCCTCAGCCCGAAGCGATCGTTGAGCAGAACACCGAGATCGCACTCGTCGAGCGAGCGCTTTTGCAACTTCCGATGCACCTTCGCGCGGCCGCGACGTTGCGGTTCATCGAAGGACGAAGCCACCCCGAGATTGCCGAGATACTCAATCAGCCGATCGGCACCGTTAAATCTCACGTCCATCGAGCCGTGCGTATTTTGCGACGCATCCTCGGTCCTCAGATTGGACGATTTGCCCCCGAAGGAGTCTCCCTGCATGCGTTGTCGTGATGTTGAGGCGCTTTGGGACGAGCTCCGCGACGAGTGCCAGGCCTCGCTCAAAGAGACCGTTCACACGCACTTGCGCGCCTGCCCGTCGTGCCAAGCGATGTACGAAGAATACGAGGGCGTAGCGTATTGCCTCTCGAGCCTGCCGCAGCCGCAACCCTCGTGCGATTTGGCCAAGAAGGTCGTTCAGCATATTGCCGCGCTCAAAGGTAAGCATTATCCGCCAATCCTGCTAGCCGCTGTTTCGACCCCCGTCGGACGGCTCTACGTCGGCGTAAAGTGCAATCGCATCGCCTACGTCAGTATCGATACCGGGGATCCGCCCGAAGAGGTCGTCGAACGCGCCGAACGCCGGCTCCACCGCCAAATCGTCCCAGGAGAAGCACCGGCGTGGTTGATGCGTGCGCTCGACCATTTCTTTAGCACCTGGAAACTCGACGACGCGCTCGTCGACATCTGCGACCTCACGCCGTTCGAGCAAGCCGCGCTTCGTGCCGCCGCGCGGATTCCACCCGGAGAGGTACGTTCGTATTCCTGGGTCGCGACGCAAATCGGTCGTCCGAAGGCGGCGCGCGCGGTCGGCCGCGTGATGGCGCGCAATCCGCTTCCACTTCTCTTTCCATGTCATCGGGTCGTCGATTCTTCGGGTGATCTTCACGAATATTATTACGGCGTCGAAATGAAAGCTCGAATTTTGAAAATGGAGGGCTACCGGGGCTAGACGCCAACCCTAGCGAAGGTGGCGAACCCGGATCCTAGAGTCGCGGCGATTCCCGACGTTCACGGGCACGCGAAGGGCGAACATCGCCCGTACGGTGAGGAGCGGCCAATCGCGTATTCGGCGCGGATGCTCTTCCTTTGGTTTTACCATGCGTGCCGGCGCGGCTCGCCGCGGTTTTTGATGGTCGCGGATCACGCCAACTATCTGACGTTTGAAGACCCGGGGGCGGTGAGCACGGTTCGTCGCGCGCTCAAACTCGCGCAGGCGGGGGACCTGCTCGGCGCCGCGGAGACCGCGGGCGTTGACATCGCGCACGCGGCGATCGTTTCGGAGGGTTTGCGTCGCGGGATGCGATTCTCCATCGGCGCCGAGATCGATAACGATCCGCGCGCCCGGCCCGACGCGCAAAATATCGTCGACGCCATGCGGCCCGACGGAATCATCCGCTCCGTCCACTTCGTATCGATTGCACATCCCGAGAAAGGCGCCGACTGGCCCTGGGCCTTCGACAACGCCGAGTTCAGTGCGCTGCACGAGGTCGTCGGGGCAGATAGGCTATGGGAACTTTACATGGCCAAGCTGCTCGACGATCTCGAAAAGCTCCCCGGACACGTCGTCGGCCACTTCTACGTACCTGCCACGTTCGGCCGCTGGCCCGCTCAAAAGAAGTTGGAAGAGTATGAAGACCGGATGCTGGACGTCGCCCACCGGCGCGGAATGGCGGTCGAAATCAATACACGTTTCCTTTATCGCGAGCACCCCGAAGATCGCAAGAAAAAGTATCTGGAGGCCAATGCCAGGCTGATTCGCAAGGCCAAAGCTCGGGGAGTTGGGATCGCGGTCGGCTCGGATGCGCATAGTCCGAAGGATCAAGGAAACGGCTTCGACTACGTGTTGCGGTTGCTCGATGAGGCGCGCGTCAACGAGATCGTTTTCCCGGTTGCGGGAAGGTTGGCGCGCGTCGCGTTGCGCGCGACGCGCGAACATCTCGAAGCACAAGCCAAGGCACGCCGGCAACCCAGCGCTCCCGGCAGCAGCATAACTGGCTACAGCCGAGCCGAGCTCGGACTTCCGGATGAAGTAGAGGCCGGAACCGTTCGGGCCGGACGGACCGCACGGGACGTCGGCCCCAAAAAGCGCGCCAGCGATTCAGCCCGAAGTTCGAAGCGGCCGAGCGCGCCGCAGCCGGGCACCAGCACGTCGCGCCGAAGCGCCGAGTCGTCCTCGTCGGCGACCAAGGCGAAGGCGGCCAGAACGAGCAAACCAGCGAGCCGGCCTAAGAAAAAGAAACAGCCCGCGAAGGCGTCGGCGAAACGGCCGCAGCGCAGCAGCGCGCGCAAGACTGCTCTGGCGCGCGGCGGGGCTCGAAAAAAGAAATCCATGCCCAGGAAGCCGCCGGCCAAGAAAAGAGCGGTCAAGAAACCAGCGGCAAAGAAGCGTTTGGTAAGAAAACCGGCTGCTTCCAAACGGCCGGTGAAGAAGAGCGGCAAGAAGATCGTCAAAAAGAAGAAGCCTGCGGCGAAACGCCGCTAACACAACCACTTCTGACAGAGGATAACGCATTGGCGGATATTGGGCGCCTCAGGAATATCGCTTTCGTCGGACCGCATCATGCGGGCAAGACGACGCTCGTCGAGGCGATTCTCGCGTATACCGGAGCGATCGGCCGGCGCGGATCGATCTCCGACGGAACCACCGTTACCGATCACGAGCCCGAAGACGCCGCGCACCTTCAATCGACGACCGTCGGCTACGCCCACGCTGGCTCAGGCGATTTCGATATCACGCTGGTCGACGCTCCCGGCTTCGTCGATTTCTTCTAA
>JAFAHB010000003.1 GCA_019237435.1 Vulcanimicrobiota bacterium | reverse complement strand
CACCGCGTCGGGCGGAAACAACGGAGCCGGCGTGCTCTACAAGGTGACGCCTCCGTAAGCCTTCGACAAGCTCAGGGTGACACGGGGCTCCGTAACGTTTTGGTGCGGGCGGTTCGCTACGATGAGCGCCTCAATGCCAAAGCTTTAAGGAGACTTAGATGCCCTTCGTATCGAACGGCCGGCGTTCGTTGCCGGCTCTCGCCCTCGTCACCGCCCTCGCCGGATGCGCCGGCCAGGCCGGTTCCGTCGGTCTCGTCCCGAACGCCGGCGCAGCCGCCGCGAGCGTGCCGGCCCACGTCGCGCCCTCGACTTCGCAGATTCAGCCGGATGCCCGTGGTCCTCGGGTCTTTACCGCGAACCGTGACGGCGGCGGCGGTGGCCTTCTCGCATTTCCTTTACGCGCGAACGGCAACGTGGCGCCGGTCGTCAACATCTCGGGAAACAACACGCAAATGATCAATCCCGACTCGCTCGCCATTGACGCAAGCGATAACATCTACGCCGCGCAAGACGGCGGCAATCAGGTCTTCGTCTTCGGTCCGCACGCGCACGGCAACGTCAAGCCCGCGCGAATCATCGGTGGATCGAAATCGAATCTCGGCCCGACCGAGGGTCTCTTGATCGATCCGTCCCAGTACCTTTGGGTGAGCAGCTACGGCAACAACGACGTTACCGAATACGCACCCAACGCCAACGGCAACGTCGCGCCGATTGACACCATCGGTGGGAGCAACACGCAACTCAGCTCGCCGACGGGGCTTGCTATGGATTCAAATGGTGACCTCTTCGTTGCAAACTCTAACGGACCGTCGATTGCAATCTTCGCCAAAGGCGCGCACGGCAACGTCGCGCCGAGTGCGACAATCCAGGGTAGCTCCACCAACCTCTGCCGGCCCTTCGCGATGGCCTTCGATCGTCACGGCCGGCTGCTCGTCGCTGATGAGTGCTCCGGGCTGCTGGTCTTCGCCAAAGGCGCTGCCGGCAACGCCGCGCCGGTTCAGCAGATCACCAGCGTTTCGTACGCTGACGGCGTCATGGCCGATAGCCGCGACCATATCTACGTCGCCGACTTCGGTTCAGGATCGAACGGCGCTGCGATCATGGAGTTCGCGAGCAATGCCACCGGCTATGCTACGCCCATCCACACCATCGAAGGATCGAACACCGGCCTGAACGGCCCGAACTACCTCATCCTGCAATAACAAAACGCCCGTTCGACCCAACGTGTCATCCTGAGCGGAGCGCCGCAGGCGCGAAGTCGAAGGACGAAGGGCAGCACCGGCGCCAAATCAAACGCGCCTAGGCGAGAAGGAGGCCGTAATGAAACGACGATCGTTGCTCGTGTTAGGCGCGTTGGCAATCGCGGCGTGCTCCGGTCCCGGCGGCTACGGCCTGAGCGGCTCGCCGGTGGCCGGAGTACGCGGTTTTCAAAACTCAGTGTACGTGTCTCGCGTCGTACCCGACGGCTTCTCGCTTCATCCGCCGCGCATTCATTTCTCATCGCCATCCGAGCATTACAAAGTCGATCGCGTGCGCGGCTTCGGCCCGAACGGCAAAATCTTCGAAAACTGCATCAGAAAGGGCGTCGCGGAGGTCGCCGGCGCAGGGCGCCAGGGCAACACGCTGATTGCCGACGTCATCCCGATGGCGCCGGGGCGCTGCGAAGCCACGTTCACGAACGGGCACGGCGACAAGTTGCGGTTGCCCGTCATCGTCGCACCTTGAAACCGATTGTCACGTATCGCGGAACGGTCTATCCGTGGCAGTGCGATCACGTCGGCCACATGAACGTCATGTGGTATGTCGGCAAATTCGACGAGGCCAGCTGGCATTTGATGGCTGCCGTCGGGATCACGCCGACCTATATGCGCGAACACATGCGCGGCATGGCCGGCGTTCAACAGAACATCACCTACAAGCGCGAACTATTTGCGGGCAACATTGTCGAAATCTATTCGCATCTCGTCAGCATCGCGGATAGAAAGCTGGTGTGGGTGCACGAGATGCGCGACGCCGAATCCGACGAGGTTTGCGCGATTTGCGAACTCACTGCCGTATACATCGATCGGACGGCTAGGCGCGCCACGCCGTTCCCAGCCGAGATCCGCGAACGCGCCCGAGAGATGCTCGACTCGCCCTGAGTTTGCGTCGAGGCGGCCCTATTTCGTCTACGGCTTGCCGTACTCCGTCGTCAAATATTGAACGATCGTGGCGGCGGCATCGTCGGGAATCGACGCGCCGTAGACCTTGCGCATCTTGGTGACTTCGGCCGCCCATTGTGTGGCGTTAAGCGGCGGCTGAATCGCAACGTATGCCGAGGAATGGCAGGTCGTGCAATATTTTCCGGCCGCCTTGGCGCCCGGTCCAGGTTTAAAGGTCGGACCGACGCCCGTCGGCAGCGCGATCGTCGTCGTGCCTTGCGGCGCAGAGTTTTCAGCGAACGCGATGCCGGCGGCGGCAAATGCAAGCGGCACGAAGAAAAGCCACGAGCTTCTCACGATACGGTCACTTTGTACGTCTCGATGACGTTGCGCATGTAGCCGCCCGCGTTCCAAATCGGCGTTGCGTTTTGCGTGCTGCCGTCATTCGACGTCGCGCGAACGGCCAGCACGTATGCTCCGGGCGCGGCATTCCACTGAAACGTCCAGCGCCGAAAGCTATATTTGCCGTAATCCTGTTCGAGCGTCGCCCGGCGCCAGCTCGCGCCGCCGTCAGCCGAGACCTCCACACTTCGTATTCCACTTCCGCCGTCGAACGCGATCCCGCGCAGAACCGCCGGGCCGGCGTTGATAGCGGCGCCGTCGGTAAGGCTCGTGACGAACGAACGCACGGCGAGTTTGTTGATCGGAACGGTTGCAAAGCCGGTACTCCCCGGTGCGACGCCGGCATTCGGCGTATCGGGAATGCGATACGCCGTCTTCATCCAGAAGTTGTCGTCGACGTGATCGAGCACGGTGATCTTCGATAGCATTTTCACCCAATACGTCGCATACCAGCCGGCGACAACGAGCCGAACCGGAAAACCGTTGAGCAGCGGCATCGGCTGGCCGTTCATCAGATACGCGACGATAACGTCGTCGCCGCGCGCGACGTCGACGTCGAGTGACTTGCGGAACGCCGGCGTCGGCGGCTCGACCGGCTCGTCGAGTCCGCGAAACTGCACCTGTTTCGCATTGGGCAGCAAACCTGCGCGATCTAAAATGTCGCGCACGCGAACGCCGGTCCATCGCGCATTGCCCATCGCGCCGTTGCCCCATTGCCCTCCGGGCACGCGCGGGTGAAAGAAGGCACGGCTATTTCCCGAGCATTCGTTGACCGCGACGATCTCGACCGCCGGCATCGCCGCCAAGTCGCGCAGCGACAACGTCAGCTCGCGCTGAACCGCTCCGTTGACGACGATCCGATGCGTCGAGGCGTCGATCGATTGCGGAATTCCCGCGAGATGCCAGCGAACGAAGAACGCGTCGTTCGGCGTGAGAACGCCGTCGTCGAAGACCGCGAAGGGCGTTTCGAGCTGGGGCGGCCGCGGCGTCATGACGATCAGCGCCCGTTTTTGCGGAAAGGCCAAGAGCTCGCGGTCGCCGTTTGCGAACGGCATCGTAACCGTTGTCTGCGCTCGGGCGACCCCGCTCGTCGAGGCCCATGCCAGCGCGCCGCCTGTTAAGAGGAAGAAGCGCGGTCGTTCCAGCGGGCGACTCCTGTAAAAAAGTTAACTAGAGTCTATTTATAACGCCTCGCCTGGTATCCTACAGGTGTCATCCTGAGCGGAGGCCGCCAGCAGGCGGCCGCAGTCGAAGGACGATCGCCCCAACCCTAATGCAAGAGCACGAAGCGGCCGCCGTTGGTACCGATGATCACCAGCAGCATCGAGACGAAAATCAGCTCGTAGTTCCAGCCGAGCCCGTTCTTGCCCCAGAAGCCAGTCTTCCACACAAAGATTTTCTTTTGAATCGCACCGAGCATGATTAGGATCAACCCGATCGCCGCGAGCTGCGTCAGCACGCCGATGATGACGGCAATGCCGCCGGCCAGCTCGGCGAGTGCGAGGAAGATGGTAACGCCTTTCGGCAGCCCGATGCCTTTGCCGCGCGTTTCGGGATCTCTGATGTCGTTGTAACCGCTATCGATAAAGACCAGTCCGACCATGAGGCGCAGAAAAAAGAGCGCGTAGTTCGTAAAAAGCTCGAGGTGCCAATCCAGCATGCGATTCAGCTTCGAATTTGCACATGAGGCTGCCTGCGGCGCGGCCCGGAATGAAGCTACTGTGCTTCAACCGTCCAGCCATTTGCGCGTAAGAAGCTAACGATGCGATTTCCGGTGATGATGCTGGCGAATATGTCAGGCGCGATCAAACCTTCAACTTGCAAGGTGGCTGCGTCGAGGACAGGTGAGCCTTGAAAGCTCCTTCCTAACACACCCCGCAAGGAGCTAACCGACAGCGTGCCGTTATGAAAGAAATCCTGCGCATATCCGCGCGATACCTGAGCACGGCAAGCAGGCGGAACGTAGTGCCTAATGCCCAGCTCAGCCGCTCGCGACGGTTGCCATGAGCAAAAGCCATAGTATACGGCCAGAACGGCCGCCCCGGCGCGCGGCAGAGCACCCCAGTGGGGTGGCGACAATGGCACTAGCTGCGTGGATAGGATTGCGAGCGTTGTGGAAGGGTCGTAAGCGGCTACGGTAGCGTCCACTTTTTGCGTGGCGCCGTGACGGTCGCTAACGTCGAGCACCAACCGGTCGCGGTCGTTCGGCCCCAGCGACGTGACGAAATAGGAGTGGCCATTTCTGCTTCCAAGAGCCACAGCGGTTGCAAAGCCGTCATAGTCGCTTGCCGATCCAGCGAAGCGTCCTTGTTGTAATACGGCGAAGCTTCCCTCAGGGAAGTGTTCGGGCAATGCGTCATGCTGGTACGGAACGTTGTCAACACT
This sequence comes from Vulcanimicrobiota bacterium, assembly GCA_019237435.1. Taxonomy (GTDB): domain Bacteria; phylum Vulcanimicrobiota; class Vulcanimicrobiia; order Vulcanimicrobiales; family Vulcanimicrobiaceae; genus Cybelea. Next base: position 1,358 of record JAFAHB010000003.1, on the reverse strand, counting down.
GAACTCCATGCGGCGTGTGATCTCGGACGGACTGACAAGGTCGTACACCGTACGAGGTGGGCCCGGCGTAGCAGTCTCGAGGCCACCGTATTTGTTGATCTCTGGAAATGGCGTCGGCATTTTGTTGATTGACGAAACGATGCCAAGAAAGTGTGCGTAAGCGGCGTCGAAAACCGAGGCCCCGGCACTGATGCCGTCGTTCGCATCGAAACTGTTGCTGCCGGCGCTAACATCGGTTTCGTCGACTCTTGGCGGAACGACGTTAACCGCTGTGTGTTGTGCGATAGTAGATTCGGCGAAGCTGAGGACGTAGGCGTGCGTCGAAATAGACGGCGCGTTTAAGGCGATAGGCGCCAAATTCGGTGCGTCGATTTCAACCAGATCGACTTGCGGCGGCTGGGCAAGCTTATCAGCAAGCGCGATCCCGTCGACCGGTACCTCACGTCCCTGATATGCGGTCCGTTTATTGCCCGCAATATGGACGGTGGGCTGGCAGCCGTAGAGCTCGGCGGTGGCGACGTAGCTCCGAAGCGAATCGGAAGCAACGATTACGCCCGTGAGATGCGGCGGCGTCAGCGCGGATTTCGGACAGTCGAGCAACGCGAGGGATTTTGTGACGCGAGCCACCGCTGCGACGGCCGGTGGCGGCGGATCCGGTGGATCGCTCTGCAGAAATCGTCGGATCTGAGTAACGTCAACGCCTTCGTATCCGCCGGTTCCTTGTGACGTCGTGCCGTGCACGATGCCCACGAGCGAACCGGTGCGTAGATCGAATACCGGTCCGCCGCTAAAGCCCTGCGACGTCGTAATATCGTAGTTGACGAAACCGCTGCCTGTAGGTTGAGCGATCGTGCCTTCGAGGAGCTCGGTGGAAAGATCGCTCGGAAAGAAACTACGATCGATGTCGCCGTAGCCGAGCGCGCCGATTCGTGTGCCGAACGGGGCGCTGGTCGCGAGGCGAATCGGCGGAATGTGATCTCCCGGTACGAACAGGAGCGCGAGATCGTGGGTCGCATCGACTGGGCGCGCCAGTTCGGCTTGGCTTTGATGGTCGCCGATGTATGCCGTAATGCGGTATCCTTCGGACGGTTTAGGATTCGGCAGCACGTGCGCGGCCGTAATCACGAGCGCACCGCTTCCGCGAGTGCCGACGACGGCTCCTGTACCTCTAAGCGGGGACCGCGGCTCCCGGGGGTTATAGACTTCGACCCTGATCAGCGATGCATTCATGCGTTCAATAACCGCCGCATCCGGCACACTGGGAGCACCTTGCTGCGCTTGCGGCATTAATGGAGCGACTGCAGGCGCCGTCTTTTGCAGAAAGGCCGATATTGCGGCCGGTTCAACGGCGATGGAGC
>JAFAHB010000215.1 GCA_019237435.1 Vulcanimicrobiota bacterium | reverse complement strand
CAAGCTCCGCTCGGGGTGACGCAGACTCCGCTCGGGGTGACGCAAGCTCCGCTCGGGGTGACGCAAAGTTCGCTCGGGGTGACGAAAGCTAGTGTTTACTCTGCTTGCGAAAGACGGCGAAGCGCGGCGCGGACGGCTGCGCCTGGCGCATGGCGTTGTCGAGACGCCGTGCTTCATGCCCGTCGGCACCACCGCGGCGGTAAAAGCGTTGACTCCGGCGGACCTGCGCGAAGCGCAGACGCAAATTGTTCTTAGCAATACGTACCATTTGTGGCTGAGGCCGGGCCTTTCGGCGATCGAAGCCGCGGGCGGCCTGCATCGTTTCATGAGCTGGGATGGCCCCATCCTCACCGATTCGGGAGGTTTTCAAGTCTTCAGTCTCGAGAGCCGGCGAACGCTGGACGACGACGGTGTGACGTTTTCATCGCATCTCGACGGAAGCAAGCACCGCTTCACGCCCGAGGGCGTCGTTGACTTTCAGCAGCGCATCGGCAGCGACGTCGCGATGGTTTTGGACGTCTGCGTGAAGTTGCCGGCGACGCGAGAGCAGCTCGAGGAAGCCGTGAGGCTGACGACCACGTGGGCAAGCCGTTCCGCCGAAGCACCGCAACGCGACCAAACGGCGCTCTTTGCAATCGTGCAAGGCGGCCTTGACTCAGGCTTGCGCGAGCGCAGCGCGCGCGAACTCGTCGAGCTCGATTTTCCGGGCTACGCAATCGGCGGACTCTCCGTCGGCGAGACTCGCGAGGAGATGTATGCGGCGGCGCGCCATACCGCCGATCTATTGCCGGCTGAAAAGCCGCGCTATCTGATGGGCGTTGGAACCGTGCGCGACCTCATCGCGGCGATCGACGCCGGAATCGACATTTTCGATTCGGTGTATCCAACCCGCTGCGGCCGTAACGGCCGAGCGATGACGCATAACGGCGAGCTGAACATATTCAACGCAGCATTCGTCAACGATCAAACACCGCTCGATGCCGCGTGCGATTGTTCGACGTGCACCGGGTACTCGCGCGCGTATCTCGCGCATTGCTTCCGGTCGAAGGAAATGCTTGGCCCGCGATTGCTCTCGTACCACAATGTCTACTTCCTCAACGCGATGATGCGGGACGCGCGCGCTGCCATTGAGTCCCGAACTTGGGTCATTTTTCGCGGGCGTGCTTGGAGTGAGAGCTAAGAGCACGACGGCTTATCCAGCTTGCGCAAGCGCGCGCACGACGGTCGCACAATCCTCGCATATCGCGGGATGCGCCGGGTCTGCGCCAAGACGCCGATACTTCCAGCAGCGCGCGCACTTCTCGCCGTCGGCGGGAAGCAGGACGAATTCGACGACACCGTCGCTCGACTCGCTTTGGCTTCGCTCGGTTTGCACCAGACGAAGCTGCGACACGACCAACGCTTCACGCAAGTTGTCGCCGAGCGCGTGCAGGCGTTTATACGTCTCCGGCGTCAGCTCGAGCACCAGCTGCGCTTCAAAGTCGCGCGGGCTTGGGACGGCGGCGACGCGCGCTCGAAGCCGCCGCAGCTCGTCCCACAAGCGCAGCTCGCTCTCAGACGCGCCGCGCAGCCTGCCGAGGTCGAACGATAGATCGAAGACGCTCTCGGCGTCACCGCGCAGTTCGGTCCGCACCGCTTGCCAGGCCTCTTCGGCGGTAAAGGATAGTACCGGGGCGAGCGCGACGAGAAAACGCCGGAGCACGTAGAGCAGCGCCGACTGCGCGCTGCGCCGTCGCGGATCGGCAGCCGCCCGCGAGTAGAGCGGATCTTTGAGCGCGTCGAAATACAGACTCGACATCCCGCTTTCGAAATCGACGATCTGCAGGTATGCATCGTGAATCTCACATCGGTCGTACGCCGCCTTCACGTCGGCGACGAATGCGTCGGCGACGTTGCAGGCTAAACGATCGATTGGTTCCATCGCGTCGCGCGCCACCAACTCGTCCGGAGCCAGATCGGCGATATTCGAAATCATGAAGCGCATTCGGTTGCGCAGGTTGCGGTAGACTCGGCCGACTTGCTCGACGATGTTGGGGCCGAATCGAACGTCGTCGATCGGTTCGACGGAGGCAGCCCATAACCGCAGCACGTCGGCGCCCCAGCGCCCGATCGCGTCGCTGACGTCGATTCCGGTGCCGCGCGACTTCGACATCGGTCTGCCGTGTTCGTCGTTCACCCACCCGTTCTTCATGACGCGCCGGTATGGCGCGCGGCCTTTGATCGCGACGCCCGTAATGAGCGAGCTGCGAAACCAGCCGCGAAATTGATCGCCGCCTTCGAGGATGAAGTCGGCCGGCCACGGCATGCCGTCGCGGCCAAGCACGGCGAGATGCGTCACGCCCGATTCGAACCAGATGTCTACAATGTTCTTCTCTTTTTCGAATCGCGCGCCGCCGCACTCGGCACAAACGAAGCCCTGCGGCAGATAGGTTTCGACCGGATCGCTCCACCAGACGCTCGCGCCCGCCTCACCGAAGCGTTTTGCCGCCAAGCGCGCGACACGCGCGTCGAGCACGGCTTCGCCGCATTCCAAGCAAACCACCGCTGGAATCGGCGTTCCCCACGTGCGCTGACGCGACAAGCACCATTCGGGGTGCGTTTCAATCATCTGACGCTGGCGCGCGCGTCCCCATTCGGGCACGTATTCGACCGCATCGGTCGCGTCGATTGCACGCTGTCGCAGATGGTTTTGATCCATCGCCAAAAACCACTGCGACGTCGCGCGAAAGATCACGGGGTTGTGACAGCGCCAGCAATGCGGATACGAATGCTCGTAGCTGTCGACGCTCCAGAGCGCACCGCTTTTCTCAAGGTCTTCGACGATCTTCGCGTTGGCTTCGAAGATCGGCAGCCCGGCATACGGGCCGGCTTCGGCCGTAAAGTGACCCGACGCGTCGACCGGATTGATGATCGGCAGCCCATACTTCATCCCGGTGTCGAAGTCGTCGGCGCCGTGCCCGGGCGCGGTGTGCACGGCACCGGTGCCCGTCTCCAGATCGACGTAGTCGGCGAGCACGATGACCGAATCGCAATCCATGAAGGGGTGACGGACCGCAAGATCGTCGAGGTCGGCACCCGCTGCGCGTCCGATTAATTGTGCCTCGGCGAATCGCGTGCCGAGGGCTTCCGACGCGAGCGCTTCGGCGACGATTACGGCTTCACCGCCGACGCGGTAGAGACCATAGGTCGCATCCGGCCGCAAAGCAATCGCGACGTTTGCGGGAAGCGTCCACGGCGTCGTCGTCCAGATGAGGAATGAGAGCCGCGAGGGGATTTCGCTCCGCTCAGGATGACGGGGGAAGAATGCTTCCAGGATTCGCTCGCGTTGCTCTTCATTCGCGGTGAAGCGCACGTAGACGGATGGCGAGGCGCGAGTTTCGTATTCGATCTCGGCTTCGGCGAGCGCGGTCTCATCGTGGATGCACCACAGCGTCGAGCGCAAACCCTTATAAAGCTGCTGCTTCTCGGCCAAATCGGCGAGCGCGTTGACGATCGTTGCTTCAAACGAAGGGTCGATCGTGCGATAGGGGCGATCGAAGAGCCCGAAGTTTCCCATACGGACGCGTTGCTCGCGCTGGCGGTCGAGCCAAAAGAGCGCGCGCTCCTCGCAGTGCCGGCGCAGCTCGAGC
>JAFAHB010000285.1 GCA_019237435.1 Vulcanimicrobiota bacterium | reverse complement strand
GTCACATCAATCCGGGAATTTTCATGCCTCCGGTCACTGAAGCCATCCGCTTCTGCGACGTCTCGCCGGCCTTGGTCAATGCATCGTTGACGGCTGCCGTCACAAGATCTTCGAGGGTCTCGACGTCATCGGGATCGACGGCGTCTTTGCGGATCGTGACGCGCTTCACTCGCTGATTGCAGGTGACGTCGACCGTTACTGCGCCGCCGCCTGCCGTGCCGCTGACAATCGTACCGGCAAGCTCCTCTTGCGCCTTCTGCATCTCAGCTTGCATTTTCTTGAACTGTGCCAGCAAATGAGCCTGGTTCATGGTCGCATCATCTCGTTAGCGTATCCGTTCGTTGGCGTAATCGAAGAGCGCATCGGAGCTCTCCTCTTGATCTTGGGTCTCCGCGCGCGACGCGTTGCCGTCGACGCGCAACCGAAGCTTGAGCGGAGAACCGAGCACGTCGGCAATCGCCGTCTCGATCAACGCGGCGTGGTCGCGCAGCGTATCGGCGCTCCAAGCATTGGGGAGTCTAAGAACGATGACGTTGCTCTCCACGGCATCGATGGCCGCGCGCGAAAGCGGCGCGCTGAGCGAACGCCGTTGGTCCTCGACTCGGCCGCGGATGGTCTGCCACGCCGCGCGCACACGCTGCACGGTGATCTCGCCTCGCCGTTTCGCCGGCGTTTCAGCAGACGCGTGCGCACTTGCGGTCGGCGGCGCGGCGGCGACGCTTGACGCGGCGGATAATCGCTCTTCCAAAGCGGCCACGCGCGCGGTCAGCGTTTCAAACGCCGGGTCCTCGCCCGCCATGATGAATCGCAGGAGCGCAGTTTCGAGTTCGAGCCGAGCGTTGCCGCCCGACCGCGCCAGCGCGAGCGCTTCCCCGAAGGTGCGCAGCGCGCGTAACACCGTCGCCTGCGAAATGCCCAAGGCTTGGCGCGTCACGCGTTGCGCATCGTCGGAGGCAAGATCCCGGGCGAGCAGGCTGGGATCTATCCGGGCTACCAAAATATTGCGAAAGTCCGATATGAGCGCCCGCATGAGCACCGCGAGATCGACTCCGGCGTCGCTCGCCTCTTCTACGAGCTCTAGTGCGGCTGTGGCATCCGGCTCGAGCGCGGCGGCCACGAGCGCTTGGGCAAATTGCCGTCCGGTCGATCCGAAAGCGAGATCGAGCGTCGCTGCGGTCGCAATCTCACCGCCTGAGAACGCCGCCAGTTGTTCGAGCATGGTAAGCGCGTCGCGCAGGCCGCCGTCGGCGCGATAAGCAATCGCCGCCAACGCATCGTCTTCGATCGCCATTCCTTCGGCCGACGCTATTTCTTTCATCTTTGCGATCATGACCGGAACGGCGATTCGACGAAACGCATAACGCTGACAGCGCGATAATATCGTTGCGGGAAGCCGTTCCGGCTCGGTCGTAGCAAGAATGAACGCGGCATGCGCCGGCGGCTCTTCGAGCGTCTTGAGGAAGGCATTTGCGCCTTCCTTCGTGAGCATGTGCGCCTCGTCGATGATGTAAATCTTCATGCGCATCGAGGCCGGCGCGAATTTGACCGCCTCGCGCAGCGCCCGGATTTCGTCGATGCCGCGATTGCTTGCGGCATCGATCTCGAGCACATCGAGTGCCGTCCCGGCGAGCATCGCGCGACAATTATCGCACGTGTTGTCCGGAACCGGCGTCGGACCGTTCGCACAGTTGATGCAGCGTGCTAGAATCTTGGCAGCCGAGGTCTTTCCTGAGCCGCGCGGGCCTGAAAACAGATATGCGTGGGCGAGCTTCCCGCTTTCGATCGCGGCGGTCAGCGTTCGCACGACGGCGTCTTGGCCTACCAGGTCGGCAAACGTGAGAGGACGCCACCTGCGGTAAAGGGACACGGCGGTTTAGGGAACCTCGGGAGAAGTCGGTGCGCCGATTGCGGCAGCCGGTTTCGCCGCAGATCGAGGCGCGTCAGAAGGAGCATTTTGGAGGTCGAAACTTATCCCGAGCGGAGTCGAAGGATGACCGAGGACGCAACGAAGCGACGCGGCGAACCTGCCGTCGCCCGAAGAGCCTGTCCCCAGCGAGCGAAGCGAGTCGAAGGAGTTTGGCAACAAAAGCGGCCCCTGCGTTGTCGAAGGCTCGGTCATATGGCGCTTTTTCTGCTCAAACGATCGGTACATGGACTTCTTCAGAGGTTCCCTAGCTTGTGCAGGTCGTTTCGTGGCGCCTGCCGGAGGGTATGGTTGCAACGAGCCATCCTTGTGAGCGGTTATGAGAGTTGCTTCCCAGGCGGCGACGCTTGGTTAATTGTGGGATGAGAAAAGACACCCGTGGATTTGCGCGCAGCGCTTAAGGAAAAGTTCGGCTTCACCGGTTTTTACCCAGGCCAGGAAGAGGTCGTTTCACGCGTCTTGCACCGGCAGGACACCCTGGCGATTCTAGCCACCGGCGCCGGCAAGAGCTTGACCTATCAGCTGCCCGCGCTTTTGCTCGACGGCACGACTGTGGTGGTGAGCCCGCTCATCGCGCTGATGAAAGATCAGCTCGATATGCTGCGCGAGCGCGGGATCCTCGATGTCGTCGCGCTCAACTCGACGCTCTCCGAAGATCAAGAGGCGAGTGCGCGCGACCGTATCGCGTCGGGTACGATTCGTATCGTCTACACCACGCCTGAAAAGCTCGAGGACGAAAGCTTTTTGCGTCTGCTTCAGTCAATTCGCGTGCCGCTTTTCGTGGTGGACGAAGCCCACTGCATCAGTCAGTGGGGACACGATTTTCGTCCGGCCTACCTGGCGCTAGGAGGAGTAATCGCTAAGCTTGGCCATCCCACGGTCTTAGCCCTGACCGCCACCGCCACTCCCTCGGTGCGCGAGGATATCCTACATCAACTGGGCATCGAGCAAGTGAAGCCGATCGTCCGTGGATTCGACCGCCCGAACTTGATTTACGAGGCTCGTAAAGCCGACAAAGAGGCTGAAAAGCTTCGAATTCTGACGTCGCTTTTCTCCGGCGACGAGAGCCTCGAAGGCACCGGCATCATCTACACGGCGACGATCAAGAACGCTCTCGAGGTGCAACGCTTTCTCAAGGATGAGCTCGGCATACCGGCGGCCGTGTACCACTCGAAACTTCACAAGGAGCAGCGTACCACCGTTCACAATCTCTTTATGGAGGAGGCGATCAGGGCGGTCGTTGCGACGAACGCGTTCGGTCTGGGCATCGATAAGCCGAACATCCGCTTCGTCGTGCACTACGATCTGCCGGGCTCCCTCGAAGCGTACACGCAAGAAGCCGGCCGCGCCGGGCGTGACGGGTTGCCCTCGCGCTGCATTCTCATCTACCGTATGAGCGACACGCGAGTTCAAAACTACTTTCTCACGGGAAAATACCCGGACGTTGAAGAGGTGCAGCGCGTCTTCGGCACGATCGAAGTCTTTTGCGACCAAGCCGGCGGCGTATCGATGATAGATCTTCGCAAGATTCTCCAGCTCCCGCTCACGAAGCTCAAAGTGATTCTTGCGTTGCTCAAGAAGTCCGGCTATATCGAACACGTCGGCAAGTCCGCGTACGGCTTGACCGAAGCGGTCCGCAAACACCGCGATCTCATGCTCAACCTCGCTAACTATGAAACGAAGAAGTCCTACGATCAGAGCAAGCTTGCTATGATGTTGCAGTACGCGGAAACGACGTCGTGCCGGCGCCGCTTCATCCTCAACTACTTCGGCGAAGACTTCGACGCAATAAACTGCGGCGCGTGCGATAGTTGCCTGAGCGCGCTGCGTCGAGGCGTGGACGCGCGGGTGGTCACCGGCGGCTTCAAGATCGCTGACGTCGTACGGCACGCCAAGTTCGGCGTTGGAACCGTCGAGCGCGCGGAGCGGGATCTGGTCACCGTTCTCTTTCCGAGCGTCGGATATAAAACGCTCTTGGCTTCCGCCGTAAGACGTACCGAACCGCAAATTGCGTAAGCGTTGCGCACCGCGCGTCGCTATCGTCGTCGCGCTCTACGCGGTCGCATCCGCTCAAACGCCGTCTCCGTCTCAATCCGCGCCGGGAGTTTCGCCTCCGCCGGCAGCCTCGCCGTCACCATCGCCCGCAGCCACCCCCAACGCGCTCGCCTCGCCGACGCTGACGCCGCCGCCGATTCTCGTAACCCCGGCGACCGCCTTGGTGCCCGTCGGAAGCTCGTTAGACCTCACGGTCGGATCGGCAATCAGCCCCCTTTCGGCGACGATCGGCGACCCTAACGTGGCCAACGTTGCCGTCGATCAGGCGGCGCAGCGGGTAACGGTTATCGGAAAAGCGCCGGGAGTGACGGTCGTTACGATCACCGACGCCCGTGGTCTGCACCGTGACGTTCCCGTGCGCGTGGCGTACTACGCGGGAACCATCCCCGACCACTTGTCGCTCTCGCTGACCGGCGATCCCGCCTCAGCCGAATTCGTGCGCGAGCAAGTCGCGCAAGCCATTCGTGCGGCAGCGCAACTGCGGCCGGGAGGGCAAATCGTCGTATCGTCGGACGACGTGCCGGTTCGCCGCGCGCTCGCGCAAGACGACGTAGCGAGCTTCGACGTTCCCGCGTTGATCCAGGGCAACAACCTAATTGAAGTCGACCGTTCTGCGCACGTTGACGTGCAGAACGTGGCCGTGCCGAGAATCTCCCCCGACTCGCTGATGGTCAGCGACTATCCCGAACGGCTGGTTGAGGATGGCACGCTCTTCACCGCCGATCTCCGTTCCGAGCAACCGTCACGATTTCTCTACTTTCACTACAATCCGCGCGGGCAGCCCGACCGCCGTATCGTGTTGCGAGCCGACAACCCTTCGCGCGAGCCGTCGATAGTGCAATTCATCAGCGGGCGCGGCGGACCGTCGTCGAACGAGATGGAGGTCGGCCACACCGCCACCAAACGATTCTTGATCAACGTCGTGCAGAATCAGGGGCGTCTTTTGACGCTGCCGGCCGGCAGCACGACGACTGTGGTCACGCAAGAATTGCCCGCAGGCACGATCGCCTGTAATCTCCTGCAGCTGCGCGTGCTCTCCGGCGCAAGCGTGCATCTCACGCTCGTCGCGCAGAATGCCGACGAGAAGCCCGATGCCGTCGTCGCCGGATCCGAGCTGCTCGAGGGAAGTCACCCCCACGCTCGCGGTATTTATCCAATCGCCGAGTTCCACTTC
>JAFAHB010000205.1 GCA_019237435.1 Vulcanimicrobiota bacterium | reverse complement strand
CGCGGTTAAGAAGAGCCGGCCCATTCCCGGCCATGCAAAGATCGTCTCGGTGATGATCGCGCCGCCGATTAGCCCCGGTAACGAGAGGGCGATGACTGTAACCACCGGGATCAGTGCGTTCTTCAAGCCATGCTTGAAGAGGATCGCGCGAAACGAGAGTCCCTTAGCAGCCGCGGTGCGCATGTAATCCGTTCCAAGAACTTCGAGCAGCGATGAGCGCATGAAACGGCTGAACGTCGCGAGACCGAGCAGCGAGAGAACGGTCGCCGGCAGTATCAGATGCACCAAGCGGTCTCCGAAATCGAAGGTATCGCTGTTTGCGATACCTGCCGATGGAAGCTGAATTTGGTAGCCAAACGGCAGCGGAATCCCGTGGACCGCAAACGCGAGCTGCATCATCAGCGCAAACCAAAAGACCGGCATCGATTGTCCAAAGAAGGCCAGCGTCGTGATGCAATAATCCACGAACGAATAACGATAGACCGCCGAGACGATACCGGCGCCAACGCCGAGGCTGATGGAGATCAGCAGCGAGGCTCCCATGAGCTCCAAGGTCGCCGGCAGCCGTTCGATCAGCGCTTGAAAGACGGGTTCCGAGTTGCTCGTCGAGTAGCCCATGTCGCCCACGAGAATGTGGCCCAGCCATTTGAGGTACTGGATCGGGACGGGCTGGTCCATGCCGAGATTGTGTCGCAGGCGCGCTATGTCGGCCGCGGTAATGTGCGGGTTCTGCAAATATGGCGCAAGCGGTCCCCCCGGCATGTTGTAAAGGATGCCGTACAGGATGATCGAGATCAGCAGAAGCAGCGGAATCGCCTGAAGCGTCCGGCGCACTACATATGTGAACAATGTCGGCGCCGTTATTGGACGTTACGCGGCCGCTCTCCCCGCGACGGGCCCTACGAGGCTACGGGAACCGGCAGGCCCAGAAGTTTTCGCGCTTGGTCGGGCGTGGCAACCGCGCGGCCTGCTTCACCGGCGATGCGCGCGATCCGGGCGACGAGCTCTTCGTTGCGCGCGAGCCGTCCGCGGCTGTAATGGAGATTGTCCTCCAGGCCAACGCGCACGTGTCCGCCCATTGCGATCGCGACCATCGCCATCGGAAGCTGCTGACGGCCGATCCCGGCGACCGACCACGTGCAGCCGTCGGGAAGGTGGTCGACCAAGTCGGCGAGGTTCGAAACCGTCGCCTCCAAGCCGCCGGGCACGCCGAGCACCAAATCCACGTGCTGTGGAAAACTCAAAAGCCGCTCGCGCGCGAGCTTGCGAGCGTTTGCAATGTGACCCTTGTCGAATATTTCCAGCTCGGGCCGCACGCCGAACTCGTTCATCCTCTTCAAGATGCCGCGCATGATTGGGAAGCTATTCTCGAAGATATCGTCGCCGAAGTTCACGCTGCCGCAGGTCAGCGTCGCCATCTCGGGTCGCAGTTCCAACACTGCGGCTCGTTCCTCGGGCGTCATCCCGATCGCGCCGCCCGTCGAGAACTGCACGATCAGGTCGCTCTGCGACCGAACCGCGTCGAAGGCTTCGCGAAAACGTGCGATGCTGTGCGTGTTCGTGCCGTCGTCGTTGCGGCAGTGGACGTGAACGATCGAAGCGCCCGCTCCGCGGATGGCACGCGCCGTTTCCCCGAGCAGCGCCGGCGTGTAGGGCAGGTAGGGCGTCTGGTCGGGACGCACCTCGGCGCCGACCGGCGCACAGGTAATGATCAGGGGGTCCATGATAAAGCGCAATTCGCCGCTTCGACGAAGGCGTCATCGATTCCAAGCAGCGCGACGAGCGCGATCGCGTCGGCTCGCGGCGCCGCCTCGCCCGAGACCTCCGCAATCGAGTAGTCCATTGCGCCGCCAAGCGCCGCCAGAGCCTCGCCCACGTCCTGTGTCGGAGGCCGTCGGGGAATGCCTCGAAGCCCCCGCACGGCAAAGTGCCGAGCGCCGGCGGCCGGCGCGATGCCCGCAAGATGAGTTGCGAGGATTCCGCACGCGCCCCGTTCGCGCAGGCGCGCGAGCAGCGCTATCAGCAGAGCTCTGCCCTCGTGCGGCGTCGTCGTTCGTGCGAACTCGTCGCCGAGAATCAAGAGTCGCGGCGCCCCGCGATCCAAGATCGCCTTGAGCTCTAAGACCTCGCGCGCGAACGAC
>JAFAHB010000020.1 GCA_019237435.1 Vulcanimicrobiota bacterium | reverse complement strand
CGAGATCTATCGCACGCTCGTGGAGATCACCGGCTTCGAGGCGCCGATCGATCATGCGCCGCGCCGCCCCGGCGATGCGCGGGACGCACAGTTCGATGCAAGCAAAGCGCGTGCCGAGCTCCGCTGGTCGCCGGTGACCGGGCTTGGCGACGGAATTCGCGCAACGTACGATTATTTCGAGCGGCTGCCGCCGGAGTATTGAGCCGCAGCTTCCTCGATGGAGCGTTTCGCCGCGGTCGCCGAGCAGATCGCCGCTCATCCTTCGAAACTCGACAAGATCGCCTTGCTGGCGCAGTACTTTCGGACGCTCGATGATGCCGATCTGCTCGCGGCGGCGCGCTTCTTTAGCGGCTCGCCGTTTGCGGCGCGCGATCGTCGAACTCTCGCCGTCGGCGGCCGATCGATCGTGGAGGTCGCGCGCCGGGTCTGGGGATTTGACGACGCCGAGCTCTCGCGCGCCTATCGCGATAGCGGCGATCTCGGTGCGGCGCTCGGAGCGCTGGTGCGCGAGCCGCGCGACGCGATGCTCTTTCGGGATCGGCTGACGCCGGCACGGCTCGACGCGCTCTTCGGTGAGATCGCCGCGGCATCGGGCAAGCGCTCCAACCGGCGGCGCGAAGCCGTACTCGAGGAGATTTTACGCGCCGGCGATGCTCCGCCGGTCGCTACGTATGTCGTTAAGATCATCACCGGCGATCTGCGGGTCGGCTTGCGCGAAGGATTAGTGCTCGATGCCATCGCCCGCGCCTTCGATGCCGATACGGTTGCGGTGCGGCGCGGCGCAATGGCGTCGGGCGATGTCGGTGCCGTGGCGCTCGCGTCGAAGCACGGCACGCTTTCGGAGATTCGCGTCGATTACGGCACGCCGATCGGCTTCATGCTGGCAACGCCCGTTACGTACGGCGAGGTCTATAAAGATCTCGGGAGCGCCGTCTGGCACTTCGAGGATAAGTACGACGGCATTCGCGCGCAGGCGCACGTCTGCGGCGGAGCTGCACGACTCTTCTCGCGCGGGCTCAACGACGTCAGCGCGTCCTACCCCGAAGTTGTTGAGGCGCTCGCGCGAATTTCGGATGACGCGATTCTCGACGGCGAGATCGTTGCGATGCGTGACGGGCGCGTGCAGCCCTTTCGCATGCTTCAGGCGCGCTTGCAGCGCAAGAGCGTCGAAACGCCGATCCTGCAAGAGGTCCCGATTGCCTACATCGTCTTCGACGTGCTTGCGGCCGGCGACGAGCTGTTGATCGACGAGCCGTTGGCGGTGCGGCGCGAAAGGCTCGCCGAGCTCTTTGCGCCGAGCGAGCACGTGCTGCACGCGGCGTTCGAAACCCAAGCCGAGCTTGCCGCCGGCGACGTCAACGCGCGGTTCGAAGCGGCTCGCGCGCGCGGGAACGAAGGTCTTATGCTCAAGCGCGCCGATTCGCCGTACGCCCCCGGACGGCGCGGAAAATGGTGGCTCAAGCTCAAGCGGGAGCTTTCGACGCTCGACGTGGTCGTGATTGCCGTCGAGTGGGGCAACGGCAAGCGTTCCGGCGTGCTCTCGGACTACACGTTCGCCGTGCGCGACGCCGATCGTCTATTGACGATCGGCAAAGCCTACTCCGGCTTGACCGACGCCGAAATCGCCGAGCTGACCCAGTGGTTTCTCGACCATCGCTTGCCGCGTTCGCGGCAGCGCGAGAAGGCGCGCGCCTCGGAAATTCCAGTCGAGCCGAGGGTCGTGCTCGAGGTCGCGTTCGACGTCGTCCAAGAGAGCGATCTCCATGAAAGCGGCTTCAGCCTGCGTTTTCCGCGCATCGTTCGCGTTCGCGACGACAAACCGCTCGAAGAAATCGACACGCTCCAGCGCGTCCGCGAAATCTACCGCGAAATGCTCGCGCGCGAAGGCGCGGGGCCGAAGGCGTCGGGAGTGTGAACGTGTTCGGGCCGGACGCCGATCCCGATGAGCCGCGCGGGGAGGCGGCGCAGCAGGGGAAACTCGTCGAAAAGCCGCGCCAGAAGCGGCGGCGAGGTCACCGGAGCGCCCTGCATCAGCGGATCGATCGCCCGATCCTGCACGAACGTTTGAAACGCTTGCGTGACCTTGGTCGGAAACATGCGACGGTCTTGGATGCGCTGCAGATCCGCTTCGGTTGGCACCGCGCCGGCGCGCAACGGCGCTGCGAGAACGTTCGCGGTCGCCACCGCGTCTTGAATTGCTAGATTGATTCCGATGCCGCCGATCGGCGACATCGCGTGCGCCGCATCGCCGATGCAGAGCAGGCCGGGGCGGTGCCAACGCTCGAGCCGGTCGACGCGGACGTCGAGCATCGCGACCTTCGACCAATCGTCGAGCTCGCTCACGCGGTCGCGGAGCGGCGGTACGGTCTGCGCAAGCTCTTGCTGAAGCGCGTCAATTCCCTTCGCTCGCAGCTGCGCGAACGAGCCTTTTGGGATGAGATACGCGCATTGCCAGTAGTCGCCGCGGTCGAGCAGGATCACCATGTGACCGGTCCTCACCCAACCCAGCTGGCGCGTCGGGTCGTCGGGATGCTTTGGAATTCGCATCCACAGAACATCCATCGGGGCGCCGAGATCGTCGACCTCAAATCCCGCGAGAGCGCGAATGGTCGAGTGCCGACCGTCGGCGCCGACGACGAGTTTGGCCGCGATCTCTATTTCGCCGACGGTATTGGTTGCCCGCGCGCCGCTGACGCGGTCTTGGGCTTCGATCAAGCCGGCGCCTTGCGTGCTCATCATGAGATGGAACGTCGGATAGCGGCGCCCGCGCTCCGCGAGAAAATTGAGAAAGTCCCACTGCGGCATCAATGCAACGAACTTGCAGTGGGTTCGAAGATAGCGCAGATCGGCGACTCGGACCGGCTCGCCCGCGATCATTGCGCTCGCCGTTTGAAACTCGTTGTGCGGCAGCGCGAGAAAATCGTCGAGCCAGCCGAGCTCGTAAAGCAGCTCCAGCGTCGACGGATGCACCGTATCCCCGCGAAAGTCTCGGTAGAAGTCGGGATACTTCTCCAGCACGATTGCGTCGACGCCGGCCCGCGCGAGGAGCACGCCGAGCATCATCCCGCACGGCCCTCCGCCAACGATGCAGACGCCGGTGGTGAGTTTTTGAGGTTCGTTCATCATGCCACCAAATTGAGCAGCTTGTCGGGTACGTAAATGCGCTTTCGAAGCTCCTTGCCGCCGAGGTGCCCGCGAACGTTCGGATCGGCGAGCGCCAGCGCTAACGCTTCGTCCTCGCTGACGCCGGCTGGTGCCGGAATGCGCGCGCGGACTCGGCCGTTAACCTGTACGACGAGCGTAATCGCTTCCACCGCCAGCGCTCGCGCGTCGGGTTCGACGTAACGCTCGAGGTGCACCGAGGTCCGGTGGCCCAAGCGTTCCCAAAGCTCTTCGGCGATATGCGGTGCGAAAGGCGCGATGAGAATCGGCAGCGTACGCACGGCATAATTAAACGCGGGGGAAGCCGGCTGCGACGACGATGCCGCGGTCATGAGATTGACCAGTTCGTCGAGCTTCGCAATCGTCGTGTTGTAGTGAAAACGGCGCGAAAGCGTTTCGTCGATCGCCGACTTTGCCACTAGGTGGACTGCGCGCAGCAACGCGATATCGTCGGCAGTGTCGACGGCGGGGAGCGCTCGATCTTCGGCGCCGCTCGCTGCGCTCAGAGTGACGCTGTCGCAGGCGCGCCAGATTCGATGGAGCAGCCGAACGCGACCGCTGATGCCGCCGTCGGTCCAGTTGCTCGTCTCCTCGGGCGGTGTTACGTAGAGTAGA
>JAFAHB010000204.1 GCA_019237435.1 Vulcanimicrobiota bacterium | reverse complement strand
TCATGCACGCAAACGGCGGATTCATCTCACCCGACACCTATAACGAAATTTACACGATTCACGGATCGACCATGGTGTGGCTGGTGATCATTCCGATGCTCACCGGCGGTTTCGGCAACTTCGTATTTCCGGTGCAAATCGGCGCGCGCGACGTCGCGTTCCCGTGGCTGAATATGCTCAGCTTCTGGATCTTTCCGGTTTCTGGCCTGATGCTCTTCGCGTCGTTCTTGCTGGGCGCGCCGACGGCCGGATGGATGGAGTATCCGCCGGTTTCGCTTCAGGGCGAGGCCGGAACGTCGATGTGGGCCGCCGCCATCTTCTTGGTCGGCGTCAGTTCGACGATGACCGGGCTGAATTTCATCGTGACGATTTTGAAGATGCGCGCGCCGGGCATGACCTTCACCCGTATGCCACTCTTTTGCTGGGGCCAGTTCGCGACGGCGCCGTTGCTCATGATCGCCACGACCGCGCTTGCCGCCGCCCTTGCCGCACTTTTCATCGAGCGGGAGTTCGGCGTCCCATTTTTCGATCCGACCAAAGGCGGCAGCCCGGTCATGTGGCAGCACATGTTCTGGTTCTACTCGCATCCCGCCGTCTACATCATGGTCTTGCCGGCATTCGGGATCATCTCCGAAGTTCTGCCGACGTTCGCCCGTAAGCCGATTTTCGGTTACAAGCTGATTGCGTTCTCGTCGATGGCAATCGCCCTGTTGGGCTTCATGGTTTGGGCGCACCATATGTTTACCTCCGGCCTTGCGCCGTTCTTGCAGCTGCCCTTCATGATCCTCACCTACGTCATCGGCGTACCGACGGGAATCAAGATCTTCTCGTGGACCGCGACGCTTTTTCGCGGAAAGATCCACTATACGACCGCGATGCTGTTCGCAATCGGCTTCGTCGGACTCTTTACCATCGGCGGGATCACCGGCATTTGGCTGGCGGCGATTCCGTTCGACCTCCACGTTCACGGCACGTACTTCATCGTCGGGCACATCCACTACGTGCTGGTCGGCGGGAGCCTAATGGGGATTTTCGCCGGAATGTACTACTGGTTCCCCAAGATGTCGGGCCGTTTGTTAAACGAAACGCTCGGAAAGTGGCACTTCTGGCTGTTCTTCATCGGCTTCAACGGCACGTTCATCCCGATGCACTGGCTAGGCATTCTGGGAATGCCGCGCGAGGTTGCGACGTACGACCCGCAGTTTGCGTTCTGGAACCGCTTTGAGTCGGTTGCGTCGTATCTGATGACGCTTTCAATCCTGATCTTCTTCGCCAACGTCATCTGGAGCATTCGCAACGGCAAGCGATCCGGACCGAACCCTTGGGGTGCGCGCACGCTCGAATGGCAAATCCCGTCGCCGCCGCATTACTACAACTTCAAACACATTCCGACGGTTTACGGCTTGCCGTACGACTTCTCGCAGCCGCTTCCGTATAAGGGCTTGGAGGAAGAGCTGACCGATTCGCCGCCGCCGGTCGCCGCGGGAGTGCATTGATGGCGGTCGCGGCTCTTCCGCACGACGCGCACGGTGAGGTGGATCAGCTCTACCTCGAAACGCGCGAACTGCGGCTGCAGGGTTTTCTGCTCTTCCTCATCAGCGACTGCGTGCTCTTCTCCTCGTTCATCTTCGCCTATCTCTACATGCGCAACAGCGGACAAGGATGGCCGCCGCCGGGAATTCATCGCCTCGACGTCGCGTTTGCCGCTTGGAACTCGGTCGTGCTCTTCGGATCGGGCGCCACGATGCACTACGCGCTCGAAAACTTCAAGCACGGACACTGGATGCGCTACATGTGGTTCCTGCTTGCGACGATCGTGCTCGGCGTGGGCTTCCTCGGAGGGCAGGGTTACGAGTACACGCATCTGATTTACGGCGAGCACGTAACGTGGGCCGGTAGCGGGATTTTCGGGGCGTCGTTCTTCACGCTGACCGGGATGCATGGATTCCACGTTTTCATCGGCGTCTGTTATTTAACGACGCTCGTGCTGCAATCGGCGGCGGGCGTCTATACGCGCGGAAAGTACTTTGGGATCACCGCCGGAACGCTTTATTGGCACTTCGTCGACGTGATCTGGGTTGTGTTGTTCTCGATCTTCTATCTGATATGAGGAGCGCAAACACGTGAACGCTGCAATCGTCGAGCGACTGGGGGCGGTCACCGCCGGGATCGTCGTGGCGGTCGTCTCGTTTTATTCGCTCTATAAGGATTGGCACGCCACAGGCGTGGAGAACAACGTCTTCAAGCTGATGCTCTTCTTACTCGGCGTTGGCGCGATTCTCGCGCTGCTCGCCGGGCTCACCGTCATCGGGTACGCCGGCTGATGATCATTCGAGACGACGAATATCTCGATTTCAGCAAGGTTCCCGAGAGCCTCGGCATTCCGCCGTTCCTCTATCGCGTGGTCGCAATCGGGTTGCTGATCATTTTTGCAATCGGTGCTTCGGTCTGCCTGCTCTCCGGTTACGGACACCACTGGCCGTCGGACACCACGATTCGCGTCCCACTGAATAATCCAGCGCCGTAAAGCCCCTGTGTCATCCTGAGGAGCGCGCGAAGCGCGCGTCTCGAAGGACGCTATTGTGCCCGGGCGAGGCGCGCTGAAGATAACCCGATGGATTTAGGTCGCCCTTATCAAGAGCGTTGGTCTGTGGGCGCACAAGTTACAATAGCGCCGCTCGCTGACCTAGAAGCCTTTATGCGGTACTACAACCTGCACCATCGGCTTAGACCTGAGCAGTTAAAGTACGCGGGGATAACGACGACTGTTAGAGTGCTGGGTTTTTATCATGGTGGCGATGTGATCTATACGCTAACGGACACTGGCGCCTGGGAGTGGCTTGAGCCTTGTCTCAGAGATGTCAGCGACGCAAGCGAGGCTTGAATGTGTCGAGCGCGTCCTTCGAGACGCGCGTTTCGCGCGCTCCTCAGGATGACACAGAACGATACTACAAATCCGCGCGGCGCCCATGCCGCGTCGCGATGCCGATAGCAAGCAATGGAAGCTCGCC
Source organism: Vulcanimicrobiota bacterium (assembly GCA_019237435.1). Classification (GTDB taxonomy): domain Bacteria; phylum Vulcanimicrobiota; class Vulcanimicrobiia; order Vulcanimicrobiales; family Vulcanimicrobiaceae; genus Cybelea. The sequence continues at coordinate 4,362 of JAFAHB010000204.1, read as the reverse complement.
GTCGGGCAGTAATCCCGTCGGCTTACCGTCGATTTTGTGGATTCCGGCGTAGAGCGAAAACTCGACGAGCGCCGGGAGGGTGGCATTGGGCAGCGGCTTTTTGCCCAGCCATTCCCATTCATACGCAAGCGTGCGGTCCGCGAAGAGCGCAGCTGCATACCCGCTGCCGTCGACGCGCGAGTTCGCATCAGGTTCACGGTAGCGCACGTAACCGTCCAGGATATAAATCGGCCGAAACGTCTGAAAATATGCGGCGATTGGCGTCACGAGCACCGCGACGAAATAGCCGGCGAAGGCTATGGCGCCGAGGGCGAAGATCCATGCGATCTTGATCAGCGTCGCATCGGACGGCACGTGCTGCGCGCGATAGACGATCCCCCACGTCAACAAAGCCATGAAGAACATGCCGATGAGCGGCTCGATTGCAAGCGCGAAGCGTCCGGTAAGCCCGCGCCAGACGATTCGGCGTTCGCGGCGAGTCCAGCGCCGTCGTGCCAGCGTGCGCCAGTGTGGATCCATGCGATCGATCTTCATGCGACCGCCGCTTGCATTACCGGCGCCGCTCGTTCGGCGATTGCGCGCAGCGACCCATTCGCGAGCGTTCCGAACGCTCGGCCCGATCCCGGGTCGATTCGGCTCGCGATGAAAGCATCCGACACGTAGGACGGCGCGTGCTGTACCAGCAGCGCCGCCTGCCAAAGCAAAGCCATGCGCTCGCTCAGTTCCCGCGCGCGCTGCGGATTCGTCGCGTAATCGCGCTCGTTTTGCAGTTGCCGCGCCGCCGCGGCGATGCGTGACTCACCCAACGCCGGCGCAAGCTCGCTTCGCCACGCGTCGAGCGACTCGGGCTGCTTTCGCAGAATGCGCTGCACGTCCAACGCATTGATGTTACCCGACCCTTCCCAAATCGAGTTCAGCGGCGCTTCGCGGTAAAGACGCGGCATGATCGATTCCTCGACGTAGCCGTTTCCACCGAGCGCCTCCAGCGCCTCGCCCAGAGCTGCCGGCGTGCGCTTGCAAATATAGTACTTCGCGAGCGCCGTTCCCAGGCGCTTGAGCGCGGCGGCGTCGCGGTCGCCATGCGATTCGTCGATCGTCCGTGCGACGCGCATACAGAGTACCGTCGCGGCCTCGGACTCGAGTGCCAGATCGGCAAGGACGTTCTGCATGAGCGCGTGATCGATCAAGAGCGCGCCGAAAGCGCGACGGTGTGCGGCGTGATGAAGCGCCTGCACGAGGCCGGCTCGAATCAGTGCTGCCGATCCGAGCGCGCAATCCATGCGCGTGTGATTGACCATTTCGACGATCCGGACGACGCCCTCGCCTTCGTCGCCGATCAACCAGCCGCGCGTTGCATCGAACTCTACTTCAGCCGACGCGTTGCTGCGATTACCGAGCTTGTTTTTCAACCGCACGATCGCAAATGAGTTTCGCGAGCCGTCATCGAGCACGCGCGGGACCAGAAAGCACGACAGGCCGCCCTTGGTTTGCGCGAGCACGACGAACGCGTCGCTCATCGGCGCGCTGCAGAACCACTTGTGCCCCGTCAAGAGATATTCGCGGCCCGGTCCTGGCCGTTCTGCGGGTACGGCGCGCGTCTGATTTGCGCGGACGTCGGATCCACCTTGCTTCTCCGTCATACCCATGCCGCAAAGCGCCGACGTCTTTGACGCAACTGGAACTAGTCGCGGATCGTACTCGTTTGCCGTCAATGCAGCCGGCCATGCGGAAAGCTCCGGCTGCCCGCGCAAAACGGGCACCGACGCGTACGACATTGAGATCGGGCAGCCGTGCCCCGATTCGACCTGCCCCCAAACGTAAAACTTGGCTGCGCGACGCACGTGCGGATACGGCGACGAATCACGCCACGGCGCTCCGGCGAGACCGGCCTGCATCGCGTGACGCAGCAACGTGTGCCAGGCCGGATGAAACCGCACTTCGTCGATGCGATTGCCGAACCGATCGTGCGTTCGAAGTTCGGGCGGATGTTCGTTCGCCTCGAATCCAAGCGCGATGGTTTCAGGCTTGCCGGCGAGCTCGCCGAGCGCTGTCAGCTCGTCGTGCGAGGCGCCGCGAGCTTCGCGCGCCAGGGCTTCGACGAGCACGCCGTCGGTGCGGAAAACGTTGTAGTTCTCAAGCGGCGGCGGTTGATTCTCCACCGCGTGCGTGGGCATGCGATAGGCTTCGACCAGAGGCGCCCTATACCGCTCGGGCTGCTGCCTCCTCGATCGGCCGACGCCGTTCGTGGCGCTGCGTTTTGAGCGTCGCTGCGAGAATCAGCGCCACGAATGCCACCCCGCAAAATGCGAGGTAGGCGTCGCGATAGCCGGCGATCTCATTGCCTGCGAGGCTGAACAGCCCGCCGGCGAGCGAGCTTCCCACGATCTGCCCGACGATCAGCGCCTGGCTCAAGAGGCCGACCGCCGTCGCTCGTCCGCGGGCCGACGTTTCGTTGGTGACGATGTAGCGCGTCGGCGCGCCGAGCAGTGCGCCGAAACCCGCGCCCGCGACGACGATCGAAAGCAACGCGAGAACGAGCGACTGGAAGCCGACCGCGAAAATCGCCAGCCCGAGCTCGGTGAGCATCGCGCCGACGAGAAGCACGTCGCGGCTGCCGACGCGGTCGAGTGCGCGTCCCGAATACGGTATCACTGCGACGAATACAAAAGCGCCGAGTGCGGCAATAAAGCCTGCGGCAGCATACGAAAGACCCTGCGCGCCGACCAGCACCGTCGGAATGAAGAAGAGCGAACCCTCCAAGACGCCGATAACGATCTCCAGCGCGTACGTCTTGACGAGCTGTGGCGTACGCAACAGCTCGAGCGGAACGATCGGCGCCGGCGTCATCGTCTCCCACACGGCGAACGCCGCCAGAACCAAGACGCCGAAAACGCCGATGAGCGGACGGGTTGCGATCAAACCGTCCATCAGGCCGAGCAATCCCACGCAGAGCAGACCAAGCCCGAGGGCATCGAGCGCTTCGCGCCGGCGCGGCGCGTGCGCCGGAACGTCGCGCAACGCAAGCGCGAAAACGATTGCCGCGAGCGGCACGTTGGCGGCGAAGATCCAGCGCCAGGAAATAAAATGCGTGATAATGCCGCCCAAGCTGGGCCCGACGACCGCGGCCAGCCCCCACGTCGCAGCAACGATTCCAAGCGCGGCGCCTCGGCGCGCCGGCGGCACCACGTCGCCAATGGTCGCGGTCGCGACGGGAAAGATTCCCCCCGCTCCGAGCGCTTGAATCGCGCGAGCGGCTAAGAAGATCGTATAGTTCGGCGCGGTGATTGCAAGCACGCTGCCGGCAGCAAAGAGTACGAGACACGCGAGATAGACCGGGCGGCGTCCGTAACGGTCGGCCATCGTGCTCGCGATCGTTATCGAAAGCACGGTGACGAGCAAATAGAGCGTAAAAACCCACGCTAAGTCTCCGATTTGCACGCCGAAGTCGCGGCCAAGCGCGGGAAGCGCCGGTGAAAGCACGCTGAGATCGAGTGCTCCGGCGAAGACGCCGAGCGCGAGCGTCCAGAGCAGGCGGGTCACGAGATAATCCGGTCGGCCACCATCACCGCGCACATCAGCGCGAGGTAGAGCAGTGAGTAGCGGAAGAGCTTTCCGGCGTAAAGGTTGCCGCTCTTCTCGCGCCACGCGCGAAACGCATCGAGCACGAAAATGCCGCCTAAGACCGCGGCTGCCGCGAAATAGAACGCGCCCATCACGTGAAGCGGATAAAGCACCAGCGACGCCGCCACGAGCAGAATGCTGTAGTAAACGATCTCGCGCTTCGTTCGCTCTCGACCGCAAACGTTGGGAAGCATTGGAATATTTGCCTTCCCGTATTCGGTTTCGGTCATTAGCGCGAGCGACCAGAAGTGCGGCGGCGTCCAGAGAAAGATGAGCGCGAAGAGTCCCAGCGCCGGCATCCCGATGCCGTGAGTGACCGCGGCCCATCCGACGAGCGGGGGAACGGACCCCGCGGCCCCGCCGACGACGATATTGAGCGGCGTAATTCGCTTCAGCCACATCGTATAGATCACGACGTAGTAAAGGTTCCCGGCGAGGGAGAGCCACGCCGCGAGTGGATTGACCAGCGTGAAGAAAAGCGCGAACGAAACTGCGCCGGTCACCAAACCAAAGACCGCCGCCGACGTTTCAGAAATTCGTCCTTGCGGAATCGGCCGGTGTTGTGTCCGCCTCATCACGCGATCGATGTCGGCATCCCATACGCAGTTGAACGCGCCGGCCGAAGCCGCGGCGAGCGCGCCTGCGCCAAGCGTCCAAAAGAGCAGCGGCAAGGGCGGCATTCCGCGCGCGGCCATCACCATAGCGGCGGCCGTCGTAACCAGCAATAAGACGATGATGCGC
>JAFAHB010000093.1 GCA_019237435.1 Vulcanimicrobiota bacterium | reverse complement strand
GCAGCGACGTAATTTAGCCGGCTCGCCATGCTCGGCGTCTACGTTCACCTGCCTTTTTGCTCGTATCTCTGTCCTTATTGCGACTTCGCCAAGTGGCCGCTGCGCGCCACGAGTGCGAAACGCTATCTCGAGGCGCTGCATGCCGAAATGGAGACGTACGAGCCTGCGGCCGCCGCCACGATGTATTTGGGCGGCGGAACGCCCAACGCGTACGACGTGCATGCTATCGGCGCTTTGTTGGCACGGCTTCGGACACGCTTTTGCGGGGCGAAGGAAGTTTCGATTGAAATCAATCCGGAGCTCGTGCGGGAAGGAGACTTTGAGGCCTACCGCGCGGCCGGAGTCACGCGTCTTTCGATCGGCGTGCAATCGTTCGAAGCGGCGGAGATTCGAACGCTTGGGCGCAAACACGCCGCGGCGCAGGTCGAAGACGTCGTCGCGCAAGCCCGAAGGATGGAATTCGAGTCGGTATCGCTGGACTTGATCTTTGCGGTGCCTGGGCAGACGCCGGCGAGCTGGCGCCGAAGCCTCGACGCGGCAATCGCGCTGCGACCCGATCATATCTCTGCGTATGGTTTGACGGTAGAGCCGGGCACGCCGTACGCGGCGTGGCAGGCGCGCGAGCCGGAAGCATTCTTTGACGATACGCGGGAAGCAGAGCTGTACGAAATCGCCATCACGGAGCTCGGGGCGGCCGGATACCAGCAATACGAGATCAGCAACTTTGCGCGGTCGGGACATCGCTGCGCGCACAACCTCAACTATTGGGCGAACGGAGAGTATCTCGGATTGGGCGTTGGCGCGGTCTCGTATCGAAACGGCATCCGGCGTGCAAACACGCGATCCTTGGAAGCGTACCTGACGGCTGCCGCCGACCGGCGCCCGATTCCGGCGGAGGCCGAGCGGCTGGAAGGTCGCAAACGCGCCGGTGAGGCGATCATGCTCGCCTTGCGAACCGCGCAGGGGGTGGGCTTGCGCGAGTTCAAAGAACGTTACGGTATCGATGTAATTGCCGATTACGCACCGATTGTCACGCAATTCGCACGGACCGGATTGCTCGAGCGCGTCGGGGATAGCGTGCGGCTAACGCAGCGAGGTCGATTTCTTGCCAACGATGTCTGCGGAGCCTTCGTAACATTCGAGTGACCTCAAACTGGCTCTCCGAAACCGTGCTACGCGCCGCATTCGTAGTGGTATTCGGCGTAACCGGATTTCTATTGGGCCGCGAAGCGTATTTCAGCCTGCTCTCGCCGCACTTTGCCAACGAAGGGCTACAGCTCGCCTTTTTGATCCTCTCTCCGGTCGTCGGAGCGGTGGTCGGCGCATTGCTTGCGCCGCCCGCGCAAGCGGTCTTCGAAAGTCAATTGCGTCAAGCCGAGGGCGCAATGGAACGACTAACGCCGGCCGAAATTGCCGGCGGTGCAGTCGGCTTGATCGTCGGCCTATTGATCGCATTCCTGATCAAAGGCATCGTCTTCGAGCTGATCTCCGACTTGGGACGCGCCGGTACGTACGTCGCAATAGTGCTCTACCTCATCGTTGCGATTTTTGCAGCCTATTTGGGCGCCCGCATCGGGGCGAAAATTCGAATCGTCCCGGTCCCGCGCGGCGCCGCCGGCAAGTCGATCGACGGAGCACCGAAACTGGTTGACACCTCAACTATCGTCGATGGGCGAATCGTCGAGATCGTCGAGAGCGGCTTCTTGGAAGGAGAGCTGATCGTACCTCGATTTGTCTTGCGCGAGCTGCAGGCGATTTCCGATTCCGTCGATCCGCTCAAGCGCACGCGGGGCCGCCGCGGCTTCGACGTACTCACCCGCCTGCAAGAGCTTGCGGTGGTCGAGATCAGCGAGCGCGATTTTCCCGACATGGCCCCCGGAAACGTCGACGCTCGCCTCGTTCGGCTCGCGCAGGAGCTTGGCGCGAAGCTCGTGACCAACGACTACAACTTGAACCGCATCGCGCACGTCGAGGGCGTGGCGGTGCTCAACGTCAATGAGCTTGCGAACGCGGTGAAGCCGGTAGTGCTGCCTGGCGAGGAGCTGCACGTCGCAGTCATCCGCGAAGGCAAAGAGTTTCATCAGGGCATCGGATATCTCGAGGACGGAACGATGATCGTCGTGGAGCATGGACGCCGTTTGATCGGCGAGGAGACCGACGTCATCGTGACCAGCGTGCTGCAAACGGTCGCCGGTCGGATGATCTTCGCCCGGCCCAAGCGCGAGGGAATGGCTTCTTGACGTGGGCAGCCGTCATCGTCGCGGCCGGCCGTGGAGCGCGTCTTGGCGCTCCAAAGCAGTTGCTCGACCTCGCCGGAACGCCGATGGTCGGATGGTCCGTTCGCGCGTTCGCTTCAATGGATGAGATCGCCATGCTCGTCGTGGTCACCGAACCGGAGTCGATCGAACCGATTCAAGCGCTTTGCGCTCAACTCGCGTGCCGCAAGCGCTGGAGCGTCGTGCGCGGCGGCGCCACGCGCCAAGAGAGCGTCTACGAAGGCTTGCGCAACGTCTCGGAAGGGTGCGACAGCGTTCTGGTGCACGATGGTGCGCGCCCGCTCGTGAGCGTTGACGACGTGCGCGGCGGAATGCGCGAGGTTCGAGTGGGGCGCGCCGCGCTGCTGGCAACGCCGGTCGTCGATACGATCAAACGCGTCGACGCCGAATCGCTGCGGGTAGAAAAGACGCTGGATCGCGGCACGCTATGGGCCGCGCAGACGCCGCAGTTTGCGCGAACGGCCGAGCTGCGCGCCGCTCACGAAGCTGCGCGCAGCCAGGGCGTTGAAGCGACGGACGACGCCGCGCTGCTGGAACGCGCGGGCGTCGCCGTTATTGTGGTTCCTTCGAGCAGCGAGAACTTCAAGGTAACGCTGCCTGCCGACGTCGCCCGCGCCCGCGTCATCCTGTCGAAGGACGGCTTAGCGTGAACCGCATCGGGCACGGCTTCGACGCCCATCGTCTTGCCGACGGTCGCAGCATGATTCTCGGCGGTGTCCGCGTGCCGTTCGAGCGGGGTCCGCTCGCGCACTCGGACGGCGACGTCCTGGCGCATGCCATCGCTGACGCGTTGCTGGGCGCTGCGGCGCTGGGCGATCTCGGCGCGCGCTTTCCTGATTCCGACGTACAGTGGAAGGACGCTAACTCGCTCGAGCTCTTGGCACGTTGCGCGGAAGCCGTGCGCGAGGCCGGCTTTACCCTCGAAAACGTCGACGCGACCATAGTCGTCGACCGGCCGAAGCTTGCACGATTTATCGAACGGATGCGACAAAACATCGCGGCACGGCTTGCGCTGCCGGTCGATCGCGTCGGCGTCAAGGCCAAAAGCAGCGAAGGCATGGGCTACACCGGCGACGGCACCGGTATCGCGGCCTATGCCGTCGCACTTGTCTCCGGATAAACTAAGGCGCCGGACCAACAGTGGCTCATACATTCCGGGGCAAACTCGAGGGCAGCTCGACTTCGTCGGGAACGTACGTGCGCATCCCGCCGGTCGTGATGAAAACCTTTGGCGGTCGCGTGCGCGTGCCGGTTCGCGCAACGATCAACGGCGTCGGTTGGCGAACGACGATCGCCAATATGGGCGACGGTCCGATGATCGGCGTCACCGCGGCGACGCGCAAGGCCGCCGGAATCGAGCGCGGCGATCGAATCGTCGTGGCTATCGTGGAAGATATGCATGAACGCACGGTCGAGGTGCCCGTCGATTTCGCGAAGGCAATGACGAAAACGCAGCGCGCCGCGTACGATGCGATGTCGTACACGCACCGCAAGGAGTACGTCCAGTGGATCGAGGCCGCGAAAAAGCCGGACACGCGCCTCCGGCGAATCGCGGTCGCTTGCGCCAAGCTCGGGAAGCGCGCCAAGCAATGACGGACGCGGGGGTGCACCTTCCGATTGACGCCCTGGGTTAAACTGTTTGCACATGCCTTCCGAGACGAAGACTTCGGCTTTCAACCTCATCTCGGCCGACTTGGCAGCCGCTCTGGAACGAGACCCCGCGGCCCGGGGCCGGCTCGACGTCGTGCTGTCGTATCCGGGCTTCCATGCGCTGGTCGCACACCGCTTGATTCATCGGCTGCACGAAGCCGGCGTGCCGATTCTGCCGCGCTTTCTCGCCAACATCGCGCGCTTTCTCACGCAGGTCGAGATTCATCCCGCCGCAACGATCGGCAAAGGTGTGTTTATCGACCATGGCTCGGGTGTCGTTATCGGCGAGACGGCGCAAGTCGGCGACGGCTGCACGATCTATCAAGGCGTCACGCTCGGCGGCACGAGCCTCTCGCACGGCAAGCGACATCCGACGTTGGGGCGTAACGTTACGATCGGCGTGAACTCGAGCGTGCTCGGAGCGATCGTGCTCGGCGATAATGCACGAGTGGGGGGCGGCTCGGTCGTAGTAAAAGACGTTCCATCCAACGCGACGGTGGTTGGCGTGCCGGCGCGCGTCGTCATGCAGGACGGAAAGCCGATCCGGGTAGTTTCCGAGCGGCCGCAGGTCGATATGCCGGACCCAACGGCCGATGCCATAGGGCGTTTGCAGCGTAAGGTTGCGCAGCTCGAAGAACGCTTGGCGGAGCTTGAACAAGGCGAAACGACTGCCGAAGACGCCTGGAGCTGGGTGATCTGATCCTTCGACGAAGTTTATCCCGAGCGAAGTCGAGGGGCTCAGGACTGCGCGCCTGCGGCGCTTGCCGCTAGGGAACTTGGAATTGTGAGACTTTACAACACTCGCACCCGCAGCGTCGAACCTTTCGAGCCGTTGCGCGCCGGCGAAGTCCGGATTTACGTTTGCGGCATGACGCCGTCAGCGCAGGCGCACCTCGGCCACGCGCGGTCGTTTCTCTTTTTCGACATACTGCGCCGGTATCTGTCGCATCGCGGCTTTCGTGTAAAGTACGTACAGAACGTCACGGACATCGACGATCGCAGCATCAACGCTGCCAGGGAAACCGGTGAACATTATCATACGATCGTCGATCGGTACTACGCTGAGTTCAAAGCGTCGATGCGTAAGCTCGGCGTGCTCGACTACGATGCCGAGCCGTATGCCACCCAGTATATCGCACCGATTCAGTCGATGATTCGCGAGCTGCTTGCGAGCGATCACGCGTACGCCGGCCGGGACGGTATCTACTATCGCGTCGCCACTTTTGCGAATTACGGCAAGCTCGCCAATCGGAATATCGACGAGCTCGAGGCGGGTGCCCGCATCGAAATCGACGAGCACAAAGAGGATCCGCTCGATTTCGCGCTGTGGAAGTTCGCTAAGCCGGGCGAGCCGCGCTGGCCGTTCGAGCCGTACGGCGAGGGACGACCGGGCTGGCATATCGAGTGCTCGGCGATGGCGCGAACGCTGCTCGATCCGGTCGGGCATGGATTCGACATACATGGCGGCGGCGCCGACCTGATCTTCCCCCATCACGAGAACGAGATCGCGCAGAGCGAACCGCTGATGGCGCGTCCGCCGATGGCGAACTTTTGGGTACACGGAGGCTTGCTGCTTTTTGAAAATCGCAAGATGGCAAAATCCGTCGGCAACTTCGAGCCGCTCTCGGACCTGCTCGAGCGGCACGATCCCCAAGCGATTCGCTGGCTCTTTCTGCAGACCGGCTACCGCAAGGTAATGAACTTCACCGAAGAGTCGATCGGCGCGGCTGCGATCGGGCTTGCACGCGTTAAGGCGGCGTACCGCGGCCTCGCGCCGGCGACGGACGGCGAGTCCATCGCCGCTCCGGAGCTCGATCGGCGCATGGAAGCGGCTCTGGACGACGACATGAACACCGCCGCCGCGCTTGCGGTGCTGTACGACGTCCTCGCCAACTCGACGCCGAGCCGCGAAGACCTGCAGTATTGGCTCGGCATACTCGGCGTTGAGCCTAACGATTCGTGGCTGGAGGAGCCGGAGGCGCAAATCACCGCCGACCTCGCGGCCAAGATTGTGGCGGAGTGCAACGCGCTCGGAATCGACGTCGATACCGCGGCGCTTGCTCCGGAAACGGCCATTGAAAAGCTGGTAGCCTTGCGCGACGAAGCGCGTCGCGACAGAGATTGGGCCGCATCCGACAGACTGCGCGACGCGCTGCAACGATGCGGCATCGAACTCCAAGACTCCAAAGAAGGCACGAGCTGGTCCGTAGCGGTGTCATCAAGATCGATTTAGACGACCTCGTTTACGGCATTCATTCAGTCGGCGAAGCGCTCGCCGCCGGCGAGAAGCTGCGCGTCATTCACGTCGCGGTAGACCGATCCAAAGACGTCCGGTTAGGGAAGTTGCTCGCAAAGGCGAAAGAGCGCAACGTTCCCGTGCGCTTCGAGCAACGCGGGTTCTTCGCGCGAATTCCGTTCAAGGCGCATCAGGGCGTCGTTGCGGTTACGTCACCGTTTCCGTATGCGTCGCTCAACGAGATTCTGACGCGAAAAGGCGCCGACGGCAGAAAGCGCTTGATCGTAGCGCTCGATCACCTCACCGATCCGCATAACGTCGGCGCGATCGTTCGAACGGCCGAGGCCGCGGGAGCCGATGGTCTCGTTCTGCCGGAGCGGCGTTCGGCGGGCGTTAACCCGACCGTCCGCAAAGCGGCCGCCGGTGCGGCTGCGTATCTGCCGATCGCGCGCGTATCGAATCTCGCCGGCGCCCTACGCACGATGAAGAAAGCCGATATTTGGGCGGTCGGAGCCGATCCGTCGGCGGACGCGATCGATCTCGGCCGGGCCGATCTCGATCGCGATTTGGTCGTGGTCGTCGGTTCCGAGGGCAGCGGTCTCTCGCAGCTCGTCAAGCGAGAGTGCGATTATCTGGTTCGCCTGCCGATGCGGGGGCGCGTCGCTTCGCTCAATGCCTCGGTGGCTGCCGCTATCTTGATTTATGAAGCCTTAAGACAGCAAGAGTGCTTGCGTTATCCTTGACGGGGGAGGGGGAACCTCCTATATACTAGGCCAGACGTGCCGCGCCCGACGGGCTCCGGCCTGCGCATGCGGCCCGTCTCAACCACGAGGCAAACAAAACATTATGGCAATGACCCATCCAGTGGGGGATGGCGTAGAGTACCAACAACGGGTCGACGAAGACCTCGTTGCCATCGCGAAGACCGGCGACAACCTCGCGATGGAGTACCTCCTTAACAAATATAAAAACTTCGTTCGCATTAAGGCGAAGAGCTATTTCCTTATCGGCGCCGACCGTGAGGACATCATTCAAGAAGGAATGATCGGCCTCTACAAGGCCGTGCGGGACTTCAAGGCCGATAAGCTTTCGAGCTTTCGAGCTTTCGCGGAGCTCTGCATCACGCGCCAGATCATCACGGCGATCAAGACGGCGACCCGTCAGAAGCACATTCCGCTCAACCAATACATTTCGCTCAACAAGCCGATCTACGACGAAGACAGCGAGCGGACGCTTCTCGACGTCATGGCGTCGCAAAAAACGTCGGATCCGGAAGAGCTCGTCGTAACGCAGGAAGTCTCCGACGACATCCGTCAGCGGATTCGCCAAAATCTTTCCGAGCTTGAATCGCAGGTGCTGGAATCGTACCTCGAGGGGAAGAGCTATCAGGAGATGGCGCGAGATCTCGGCCGCCACGTGAAATCGATCGACAACGCGCTGCAACGCGTCAAGCGCAAGATCGAGAAGAACCTCGCGGAGTTCGAGTTCCAGTAAGTTTCCCAACCATGTCATCCTGAGCGCAGCGAGCGCGGCGAGCGAAGTCGAAGGACGTGGAAGGATGACGCGGCAACTCGGGTCTGCTGCGGCCGCGCTAATGCTGTTGGCGGCGACGCCGCCTCAAGGCAGTTGGACCATCGGGACGCCGCTGCCGACGGCGCGAAGCGAGGTCGCCGTCGCGGTGCTGGACCGTCGGATTTACGTGATTGGCGGTTATGCCGAGGGCAACGTCGACCAATCGTTGGTGCAGGTGTTCGATGCCGATACAAACGCGTGGCGTGACGTCGCGCCCCTGCCGCGTGGACTCAATCACGTCGCCGCCGTCGGTTATCGCGGAAAAATTTATACGTTCGGCGGATTCGCCGCACAAAATGATGCGCCGGTAGGTGACGCCAACGTCTACGATCCTGCCGCGAATAGTTGGTCGCCGATCGCACCGATGCCGCGAGCGCTAGGTTCCGTTTCGGTTGCCGCGCTCGGCGACGAAATTCATCTGATAGGTGGCCGCGACGTGCATAGCGTCGTGACGCACTACGTCTACGATCCCCGAATGAACCGCTATTCGACTCGCGCGCCTCTCCCTGTCGGCCGCGATCACATGGGCTTGTCGGCTTGGAACGGCCGGCTTTACGCGATCGGCGGCCGCATCGACACGCCGGCGCACAACACCGGCTACGTCGACATTTACGATCCTGCTACGAATGCGTGGACTTCCGGCGCCCCAATGCCGACGCCGCGAAGCGGTATGGTTGTCGCCGTTTATCGAACGGCGATCTTGGCCATCGGCGGCGAACAACGCGGCATGGCGACAGCCTTTAAGACCAACGAGGTTTACAATCCGGCGACGAATCGGTGGGCCGAGTACGCGCCGTTGCCCGAGGGCAGGCATGGCACAGGGGCTGCGGTACTCGGCGATCGAGTCTACGTACCGGCGGGCGCTTCGGTCCCCGGGGGTACGCATCAAACCAACACCCTGCTAATTTTTTCGACCGACTAATGACGTTAATTATCGGCATCGTCGCGTGCTCGAGCGAGGGCGCGGCGCTGTGCTATCGCACGATCTGCGCCGAAGGCGCGGCGCTGCTCGGGCCACACGCGCATCCCGAGGTCTTGTTGCATTCGGTCTCATTTTCGCGCTACGCCGAATGCCTCGAAAGCCAGGACTGGGCCGGCGTGGGCGCGCTCATGCTCGACTCGGCGAACCGTCTAGCGCAAAGCGGCTGCGATTTTTTGATTTGCCCCGACAATACGATTCATCAGGCTCTGCCGTTGATCGAGCATCGCTCGCCGCTGCCATGGTTGCACATCGCGAAGATCGTGGCCGATGAAGCGTCGCGCCGGGGATTTCAGCGGATGGGATTGACCGGAACGCGCTGGCTTGTCGCCGGCGATGTCTATCCCGATGCGCTGGTGCCGGTCGGAATTGAATTCGTGCGCCCCAGCGACGAAGAACGCGACGAAATCAATCGCATCATTATGGATGAGCTCGTCTACGGCGTCTTCAAACCGGAGAGCGTCGCGTGCTTTCAGCGCGTTATTACGCGCATGAAGAACGACGGCTGTGATGCCGTCGTGCTCGGTTGCACGGAGATCCCGCTGATTATCAACGATTCTAATTCACCGCTGCCGACGCTCGACTCAACGCGGCTCCTCGCGCGCGCTGCCTTGCATCAAGCCGTCGGGGGCGGCGAGACATCTAGCTTTTCAACAATCGCGCGATAAACTTCCTCACGGTCGACGATTGGGTCGACAATCATGACGACGGTTTCGCCATGCTTGGGCTCGATGCAAACCGTTACGCGACCGCGTGCGCAGACGTCCATGCAGCTCGTGCTGATCGCGCGAATCGGCCCCCAGCGGCCATCTGCTTTGAGTCGCTCTTTAAGCCAGTTGCGCAGATGAAAGTCGCCGATCCGCGCGGCAATCTCGGGATCTTCTTCGGGAATTCGCTCTTTGAAGCAGCGCTCGCAGACTAGTACGAGCCCTGCCTGCAACCATTTTGGATCTACCTGCTGCATGTTGTGATGTCTTATTGGTAGCGAAATCGGCACTTAGAAAATGGAGCCGACGGTGGGATTCGAACCCACGGCCCCCACTTTACAAGAGTGGCGCTCTAGCCAGCTGAGCTACGTCGGCACCAAGGGCTGCAATTGTCGCGACGGTAGGTCGGACACCTTGTGCGGAATCGCTGTTGGCATAGGTTTCTTCAGGTGGGCATCAAGCGGATTTTCGCGACCACCGACGCGATATGGCCTGCCCCGCCCTCGGTTCAGCCCTCGGAACGTCGCCGTAAGGGCATGGCAGTTGGGACAAAGCAAGGTCAGATTCGTCAGACGATTGTTTTGCCAGTTACCGTCGATGTGCTCGACTTCTACTGGAACCTTACCGGTCTTGGGATGACGCTCCGACCAGCCGCACTTGGAGCACCGTTCGCCCAAGAATCTGCGCAAGCACTTTGCGACAAAATGCGGGTTGACGTGGCCGTACACTCCGCCCTGCTGGAAAAATGCTGCTGCTCCGAAAGCAGCGCGATGCGCGCTTGCGCATTGGCAAGAACAATATTTCCTAGACCATCGCGCGCGCTGGCCGCACCCGTTCAAACAAGGAAAGCTAGGCTTTTTCTGCGCGCGACCTGCGCAAGCCGCAGAGCAATACTTAATTCCCATTTTGATTGGACTCCCGCAGCCGTTCATGCACCAGCCGCGAAACTTCTTTGTGTGCATGTATCCAACGCTACATTCAAACTGTGCCATACGCATGGCATTTAAAACGCAAAGCAGCTTTGGGCACACGGCAGAATTTGACCGTCTGCACTACGACGAGACGTCACCGTTTTCGCTCCCACAACGCGCGCGTATAGAGCGTCACGAAGCCGCAGCGGTGGAGGTTTCGTTCCGATACGCTCATCGGACGCGCCGTTGCTCGCATGAAACGCGCGCCGCCGTTGTGCGCCCGTGCGATGCGATCGCGGGTCATTGCGATCTGCCAGCCGTGGCCGCGAAACGCAGGCAGCGTCGATCCCGCGAACAGACCCGCGCATCCATCGCGAAAGTCCATCGCGGCAGTGGCGACGATCGCGCCGTTCTCGCGCGCCTCGAGAGAGCAGACTCCTGCGGAATACGCGATGAGCTTGGCAATCGCGACATCGGCGGGCTCGAGGGAATCGCGGCCGGTGAACGCCTGCGCCGACGCGAGCGCCCAGGCATCTAAATCCGCAGCCGCGGCGATACGCTCGTCGGCGCGAGCATGTTGTTCAAAGGCGTCGGAGACCAACACGTTCTCGTATTCGCATGGTGCGTAGCCGGCCGCCGCCAGTTCTAAGCCGAGCGACGGGTCTGCCAGCGGCGACACGAAGACGCGCGGCGCCGCGCCGCGGGATGCGTAAAACGTTGTGATCGCTGCAATGTCGCCGCCGGTCACCCGCGCTACGATCCCATAGACCTGCGAGAGCGGCGAATCGACGCCGGTGAATGCGGCAAGGCCGCCGGCGATTTCGGTGCCCGCGACGCCGACATGCGGCGTAAGCCGGCTTGCCGTCGCGATTCCGCTTCGAATGCCCGCGATTTCACATCGCCGAATCGTATCGTCGAGGTCTCGTGTTAGCAGCAAGCCCGTAACGTTCTCATGGCGCGAGCAGGGCCCTCGCAAGGACGCGGTAAACGGCATCGCGCTATGAAGATGGACACTAGGCCATTCGCGGCGGCGATGCTCGTTGTCGCAATGGGAGCCGCCGCCACATCGAGCGTCACCGTACAGCCGTCGAGCATTGGTTTTAAACAGGCGCTGGCGTCGTGCCCAGCCGGAAGCCTCGCGGCGATCTCGCTCACGTTAGGCCATCTGCGTGTCGCTGAAGGTCCGGGTGTCGATTCCGATATCGACGATGCAAATCCGAATGCGCAGACCGTGACGCTGACGAG
>JAFAHB010000086.1 GCA_019237435.1 Vulcanimicrobiota bacterium | reverse complement strand
CCTGCTTTGGGGAACCGAATCCCTGCTCATCGATTCCTACGCCTCGATTGACGTGTTGCTCTACGTGACCGAGCGGCAGATGGTGCACGAAGGATTGGTGCACTCCGGCGATTTGATCGCATTCACGACCGGCATGCCGGTCGGCTCAGGCGGCACTAACGTGCTCAAAATCCATCAGATTCCGTAGCAGGCTCGCTATCGTTTCGTAAGCTGCAGCAACGCGCGCGCGTGGCGCAGCGCGACGTCGTGCGATTCCCCGGAGAGCATGCGCGCGATCTCGGTCTCACGCTCCTTCGCCGTCGCAATCGGCCGCAGCACAATCGTGGTTTCGCCCTTTCGTTCTATCTTATCGAGCACATAATGACGCTCGGCCCACGTCGCGAGCTGCGCGAGATGGGTGACGCAGACGAGTTGTCCCCGCCCCGCGAGCTCTCCGATTCGCGCTCCGACCGCCGTCGCAGTTGCGCCGCCGATACCGGCATCGATTTCGTCGAAGACCAAAGCGCTTTGCGCGTTACGCGCGTCCGCGAGCACGACCACTAGGGCGAGCAGCACGCGTGAGAGCTCCCCGCCCGAGGCGACGCGCACGAGCGGCCGCGCCGGTTCGCCGGCGTTGGCAGCGAAAAGAAACTCGGTTCGCTCGGTACCGCTTCGACCGATGCTTTCGAGCGGTTCGAACGCAACTTCAAAGCGCCCCGACGCGAGCGCGATCTCTGCAAACTCCGCAACGACCCGCTTCGTCAATCGCACGCCGGCGCGTCGCCGCGCGGCGCTCAACGACGCTGCCGTTTCGCGCAGCCGGTCATTCGCCGCCGCAGCCTCCCTCTCGAGCTGTGCAACGCGCCGGTCGCGCCCTTCGTACTCTTCGACGATCGCCCGCGCTTGGGTTGCGCACACGAGAATTTCCTCGATGGTCGGTCCGTACTTGCGTTTCAGCCGGTCCAGAATCTCGAGACGCGCATTGACTGCTTCGAGCTCGACCGGATCGTATTCGGCGGCGTCGAGCGCGCTCGAAAACTCGGCGGCGATTTCACCGGCATCGGTTTGCAACGCGGAAACACGCTGCGCGAGCGCGCGCAGCGTCTCGTCGAACTTGGCGACGACGCCAAGCGCCCCGGCAGCGGCCCCCAACGCCTCGACCGCGCCGCGGTCGTCAGCGGCGAGCGCCTCATGCGCGGCATGCAGCGCGGTTGCGATACGCTCGACGTTGTCCAGGTAAGCGCGGCGTTGCTCCAGCGCCTCAATCTCGCCGATCTGCAGTCGCGCATCTTCGATTTCCCGGACTGTGAAGACGGCGTCGTCATAGCGCTGCCGCGCTCTGTGCTCGTCTTGTGTGAGCCGTTCGAGCGTCTCCTGGATTTCCCGCGCACGCTGGTAAGCCTCGGCAACGCCGGCGCGGAGCCGCAGTGCCGCGTCTCCGGCGAATCGATCAAGCAGCTCGAGGTGATACGCCGGCGAGAGCAACCGCTGCGCTTCGTGCTGACCGACCATCTCGACGATGGCGTCGCGGATTTCACGCGCCTGCGCCGCCGTTGCAGCACGTCCGTTGATCCGCAACGCCGAACGGCCGGACTCGGTCATTTCGCGCGCGATCGTTCCCATCTCGCCCGCGTCGAGCTCGAAGCCCCCCGCGGCTAGGTGTGCGCGCAGCGGTTCGTCCGGATCGAATGCGAGGGTCACGAACGCCCTGCGCGCGCCCTGCCGGACGACGTCGGCGCCGGCGCGCGCGCCCAGCGCAAAATCGAGCGCACCGATCAGCATCGTCTTTCCGGAGCCCGTCTCGCCGGTGAAGATCGTCGCGCCGTCGGCGAACGCGACTTCGGCACGATCGATCAGTCCATAGCCTTCGATCTGCAGCTGCCGCAACATCGCTAAAGGTTCCCGAAATCTTTAACGACGAGGATCCTTGATGGAAACGCCCCAGAGCATTTTGGCTTCGAGCCGCTCGAGAAAGTGCAACGGAGCGGTACGCGCAAAGCGCACCCGCTTCGGATGCAGGCGTATGACGACGCTCGAGTCCGGGGCAACGTCGCAGAGCACGTCGCCGTCGCACTCCAAGTGCGCTTGAGCCGCTTCCAAATCCGAGGTAATCTCGATGCGCGAGCGCATCGGGACGATGAGCGGCCGCGAGAAGAGCGTATGCGGCAGGAGGGGCACGACGCCGAACGCGTCGACGCTCGGCGCGATCAGCGAGCCGCCGGCCGACAGAAAGTAGGCCGTCGAGCCGGTCGGCGTCGCGACGCAAATTCCGTCAGCGGCGATTTGCGTGGGCGCGCCGTCGTCGACGCGAAGCCCGAACGGCACGAGCCGCGAAACCTCGCCTTTACGGACCACGACGTCGTTGAGCGCAAAAAACCGCCGCTCGCCGTACTCCGCCTGTAATGCCGTTCGCTCGTCCATGAAGAGACCGCGCGCGACCAACGACGGGAGGTCGCCGATGCGCGGATCGTCTTCATCGAACTCGGTCAAGAACCCAAGGCGCCCGGTGTTGATGCCCAGCAGCGGGACGTCGCTCTCGATCGCGATTCGCGCGGCGCGCAGCAGCGTGCCGTCGCCGCCGACCGTGATCAGGAGCGACGCGTTCTCCACGCCATGCCCGTCCAGAACCTCGAAGCCGCTTTCCCGGAAATCGGCGGCAACGCGCGCCGCAATCGATCGCGCGTGCTCGCGCTCCGTATCGACGTAGAGTCCGACGATCTTCTTCTCGATCGCGATCATCGTGGTCATGTGATCGGAGCCTCTTCGCCGACGACCGCCTCGAGTCGTGCGTCGTCGAAGGGCAGCCCTTCGCGGCGCAGCTCGATCAGAAACTCGCGGTTGCCCGCCGGGCCTCGCAACGGCGACGCTGTCAGCGCGACCGGCACCAGGCCGAACGCGCCGACCGCGGCGCGCAGCTCGCGCAGTACGTCGCGATGCGTGGCGGCCTTTCGGACCACTCCGCCCGTGCCGACGCGTTTGCGGCCCGCTTCGAATTGCGGCTTGACGAGAGCGACGATCGTTCCCCCTTCGCGCAGATAAGCCACCGCGCGCGCGAGAATCGTCCGCAGCGAAATGAACGACGTATCGATCGCGATCAGATCGAAGCCGCCGGGAAACGCATCGCCGGGCAGCGTTCTAAAGTTCGTTCGCTCGACGACGCGCACGCGCGGATCGTTGCGCAGCCTCCAGTCGAGTTGTCCGTAGCCGACGTCGAGTGCGGTGACGCGTGCGGCGCCGCGTTTCAGCAAGCAATCGGTAAACCCGCCCGTCGAAGCGCCGACGTCGAGTGCTTCGAGATCGCGAACAGCGATTTGGAACGTATCCAGCGCGTACTCGAGCTTTTCGCCGCCTCGGCTGACGAACGGCCGGGGCCGCTCGATCTCGATTCTCGCATCCGGCGCGATGCTTTGCCCCGCCTTGGCCGCCACGACTCCGTCAACGCGGACGCGGCCCTCCATGATGAGGCTACGCGCTTGCGACCGCGTGATGCCGCCGCGCTGCGCAACGGTTTCGTCGAGCCGAAGTCTCAAGGGCTCAAGCCGCGCCGGGTTGAGCTAATAGCGGCAGTCGCTCGTCGTCCTGCGCGGAAAGCTCGCTCACGACCCGTGAACTTTTAGCTTCGAAGCGCCCCGCAGCCTTCGCTATCCGTTCTCCGGCTCGCGCAAGTTGACGTCGGCATCACGGTCCAACGCCGGCAAGATCGGCTCGGCGTTGTCCGTCGCTTTAATATCGTCAAAAGTGATGCTTGCGTCCGAAAAGGTTCTGTCGTGGTGGAAGACGAGCGGCGCTAACGCCTTCTCGCTTTTTATGTACGTGGTTCCGTCGATATCTTGGAAAGTGACGAGCCAGGGAACACGCGACATCGGCGCCGCCGTAAAGTTGCCTTGCGTTTCGAGCCGGACGATCTGATACGTGTAAGCATCGACCCAAAGCTCTCGAATTCTGTGGCGATCGGGACGACTAATCGGCTCGAGGTGCAGATGGTAGGCGTAGAATCCATCTACTGTCTCCGTCCCAAGAAGCGAGACCGCATATACCCGGCCGATCGCGGTAACCGTTGCGATCGTCGGCAAGTTCGACGCGCTAAGTGGACTTGGTTCGGACGCTTCTTCACGTTCCGGGCTCAAGCCGAACGCATAGCTTGGACTAATCAGAGGAACGCCCAAATAGTCTGGGGACGCTTCCCGGCGGTGAACATCCTGCGCGGCAGTCGCCGTTTGGCCGCCGGTGCCGCTGTTCCACCCGATAGAGAAGGCAAGCTTGAAGTCTACGCCGTTGCTCTCGTGGGGCGCTGCCGCTTCTTCGTCGCTTACTCCCTCGATGCGAACGTCACCGCTAGAGAATGCTTCGGCGCGAAAATGCTCGGATTCATCTCTGGCGCCCTCGGAGACGCGGATTGTAGTGCGAAAGAAAATCGGATCGGGATACGGCTGTGCCTGAAGAACGCGTCTGGTGCGATCGAAGATTTGATAGGCGTTGGGATCTGCCGATGCGTTTGGCGTCAGCGCTGGACACAGCATTACCGACACGGCTATTGCCGCCGGCAATCTCACGGCTTCCCCCTAGCTAAGTTAATGCCGCGCATCCTAAAGTGCGTGCCCCTTCGTCGGACCGGCGCTGCCGCGCGATCGCCGAAACCGCGAAGACCAGCGTCAAGCTCGAGAACAGAACGCGCCGCATCTCAAAACGGAATTTGATCGTCGAGTTCGTCGAGCTTTTCCCGCTTGCCGCCGGCCGGCTCGGACATCGCGTCGTCCACTTGCGTCTGCGCGGTTTTCAAGAGCGCCTCGCATTCCCGCGCAAGCTCCTTGCCCTCCTTGAAAAGCGCAACGGCGCGATCGAGCTCCGTACTGCCGGACTCGAGTTCTTTGACGATCGCATCGATTCGTTCGAGCTTCGACTCAAACGTCGACCGGCCATCATTCATCGTGGCGCACCCGTTCGACGCGAGCGGCGATGCTCCCGCGATGCAATTGCGCCTCGATCTCGTCGCCGGCGGAAACGTCGCGAGCATCGCAAAGCGCGCGCCCTGCGAGCGTAACGATCGCGTAGCCGCGCTCGAGCGGACCCTCCGGATTCAGCGACAAGAGGCGCCCTTTTGCCAGAGCGACCGAATTCGCGCGCGTTGAAAAGAAACGTTCGCGTAAACCTTCGAGCCGTCCACGCGCGATGGTCAGCCGTTTGTCACGCAGCGACAAGCGATGGCGCGGATTCTGGCGCTCGAGGCGATTCTGCAGCTCGAGCACGCGGAGTCCGGCGCGCGAAACGAGACGCTCGGCGGCGACCATCAATGCGCGATCGTAGGCTCCGAGATCGCGCGCTCGTCCGACGACGACGCCCTCGATCGCGCGCCGCAGGAGTTGCTTTTGATGCGCGATGCGCGCAGCGACCTCAACCCACGAGCCGGCAATGTGCTCCGCGGCTGCGGTTGGGGTCTTGAAAACGGCGTCGGCGACCTCGTCGGCAAGATGGCGATCCCCGGTGTGACCGATTGCGGTCACCACCGGATGCCGCGAACGAACGATTGCGCGCACGACCGCTTCGGTGTTGAACGGATACCGATCTTCGTACGAACCGCCGCCGCGCAAAACGATAATGGCATCGACGTCTTCACGCGACGCGCGGTCGATTGCCTCGGCGATTTCGATCTCGGCACCGTCGCCTTGAACGCGGGTCTCGATGAACGCGACGGCGACGTGTGGCGATTTTTCGCGTAGCGTGCTCTCGAAATCGTCGGCGCCCTTGCCACGCGCCGAGACCAGCGCAACGCGGCGTGGAAAACGCGCGAACTCGCGTTTGCGCGTCGGCTCGAAGAGCCCCTCGGCCGCAAGGCGCTTTCGCAGCGCCTCGACTTTGGCGGCGATGGCGCCGATGCCGCGCGGCGCGATTTCGATTACGCGAAGCTGATACTCGCTGGTCTTCTCCCAGACGCCGATCGTTCCGATTGCTACGACCGCAACGCCGTCGCGAACCGCCGGCAGCCGCTTCGCATCGCTCCAAAACACGAAGCACCGAAGAACCGCGCGGTCA
Source organism: Vulcanimicrobiota bacterium (assembly GCA_019237435.1). Lineage (GTDB taxonomy): Bacteria > Vulcanimicrobiota > Vulcanimicrobiia > Vulcanimicrobiales > Vulcanimicrobiaceae > Cybelea. Next base: position 10,870 of record JAFAHB010000086.1, on the reverse strand, counting down.
TCCTTGAGGTTGAAGAATATGTTGCCGCTGGGTTGGGGCTTCCATCCGGAGATCTCGCCGATGATTGCGATTCGCTGCAGCTCCGGGCGCCTTTCGAGCCAACGTCGCAGTCGCTCCGAAAACTGCGACACCGTCAGCTGCAGCATCGGACGCTGTTCTTCGAAAAGCTTCACCTGCGCGGGTGCGGCGCGCCCGTTGCCGATTCCGACGGCTGCGCGGACGGCGAAGGTGGAATCGTCGGAGGCGGCGGCAGCGTCGCGGGCGGGCTCGCATCGGGCGGTGGAATAGTTGGCTCCGGCAGATCCGCGCCCGCCGCGGCCGCCGCGGCCGCCGACGACGAGTTTTGATTATCGCCGTATGCATCGATCGAGCCGCCGCAACCGTATTGCGGCTCGGTGCCCTTCAGGTAGTACTCGTAGCCGCCGCGCCCGCAACCGGCGACCTTCGCCAACTCCTCGGCCGGGTAGGGAAACTCGCGCGGCGGCGTGTGAGCGAGCGCGGCTTTCATGAAACGCGCCCAAATCCGCGCGGGAACGTTGCCGCCGTAGGATTCCACCATCGGGGTGTAATCGTCATTTCCCAGCCACACCGCTGCGACGAGATCGGGCGTGTAGCCCACGAACCAGGCATCGCGGAAACTCGACGTCGTTCCGGTCTTGCCGGCAGCGGGGCGTCCGATAATCGCGTTGGGATACCCCGTACCGTGATTGATAACGTCTTCGAAGATCGACGTCATGATATAAGCCGTTCCGGCGCTTACGACGTCGGTTGCCTGCGGAAAGCGGTCGTCCAGGACAATGCTTCCGAGCGAATCCTTTACAATGCGAAATGGCGTCGGGTCGACGTGTAAGCCTTGGTTCGCGAGCGTCGAATAACCGCTGGCCTGATCGAGCACGGTCAGTCCCGACGAGCCGAGCGCGAGCGAAAGGTTTGCTTCGAGCGGCGACGTTACGCCCATGCGATGAGCGTAGTCGATGACGTGGTCGAGGCCGACGCGCTCGGCGAGTTTCACTGCCACGATGTTGCGTGACATCGTCAGCGCTTCGCGAAGCGTGATCCCGCCCATGTAGCTATTGTCGTCGTCCATCGGCGACCATTGCGTCCCATCGCCCATAGGATAACTGACCGGTGAATCGTCGATGATCGTCGAAGCCGGAATCCCTTGGTCGATCGCGGCGGTGTAGTCGTAAATCTTGAACGACGAGCCCGGCTGCCGATGAGCTTGCCAGGCTCGATTGAACTGATTGTGCAGCGAGAATCCGACGCCGCCGACCATCGCCAGAATCTCGCCGGTCGAAGGGCGCAACGCGACCAGTGCCGCTTCGTGCGCTCCAATCCCCTCGGCGATCGCCTGTGAGACACCCCAGGTTACCGCTTCCTGCGCCATCTGCTGGATCCGCGTGTCGAGCGTCGTGTAAACCTGCAAACCGCCCTCTTCGACCGTGTTGTTGCCGAAAGTTTTCTGAAGCTGCGCGATAGCATACGTCGTGAAATACGGGTAGCGATAACCCTGAAGGCCCGGCAGGCGTTCGGGGATCAAGCCGAGAGGAGCGTCGTATGCCGCATTCGCTTCGGCGCTCGTCACGTAGCCGTTCTCTACCATGCGATCTAAAACGTGGCGCTCTCGGTCTTGCGCCAACGCGTAATTCGAAAACGGCGAGTAATCCGAGGGGGCGGCGACGACTCCGGCGAGCATCGCGGCCTGCCCCAGCGTCAGCTTGCCGACGCTCGTCCCGAAGTACGTATGTGCCGCTGCGTCGACGCCGTAAGCGCCCGCGCCCAGATAGATGATATTGAGATATCGCTCGAGGATCTCGTCCTTCGTGTAATAGCGCTCGATTTCGATTGCGAGGAGCGCCTCTTGAATCTTGCGCGAAACCGAGACTTGATCGTTGAGGAAGAGCCGCCTCGCGAGCTGTTGGGTGATCGTGGACGCGCCCTGAAACTGCTGGTGCGTGAGGTCGGCGAATCCGGCGCGGATGATTCCGCTGAAATCCACGCCGTGGTGGCGGTAAAAGTTATGATCTTCGTTGGCGATGAAGGCCTCGCGCACGAGCGGCGGCACCTGCGAGAGCGGCACCCAAATGCGGTTCTCCTTGTACACGGAGGCCAGCAGCGTCCCATCCCGCGCGAAAAGACGCGTCGCGGCGGCCGGCTGGTAATCGGCCATTCGACTGATGTCGGGCAGATTGCGCCCGTAAGCGGTCACCATGCCGGCTACCGCGCCGATCGCAAACAACACGATCATCAATACCGCGATCGATAGGCCGCGCCAGAGACCAAGGCCGCGGCGACGTCTACGTCTTGGCATTGGCGACGGCGCTCAAGACGCCGTTCACGAAACGACCCGAGTCTTCCGTTGAGAATCGTTTGGCCAGCGCGACCGCTTCGTTGATCGCGACGGCGGTGGGCGTTTCGGGGCGGCAGCGAAGCTCGTAAGTAGCCATTTCCAACAAAAGCCGATCGATCGTAGGCAGGCGGTCGATCGCCCAGCCCTCCAAAAGCGGACTTACGATTCGATCCGCGTGTTCGGCGTATTCGAGCGTACCCAAGGCGAGTTCCTCGACGAACGCCCGCTGCTCGCCGTCGGCACTCTCACCGACGACTTCACGCACGGCGTCGCGTGGCTCGCGATTTCCGATGGTAACGGAGTAGAGCACCTGAAGCGCCTGTTCGCGCGCAAGCCGCCGCGAGGTCATCGCGCGCCCGATTCGCCGTTGGGAAGAATCTGCGTCGGGAGGAACTCGACGTTGTAACGTCCTTCACGAAAGGCCGGATTCGCGAGAATCTCCAAGCAGAGCCCGATCGTCGTATTGATTCCCTCGACCAGCGTCTCGCGCAGCGCGCGCTCCATTCGCGCGAGTGCGACTTCGCGCGTCGCTCCAAACGCGACGACCTTCGCAATCATCGAGTCGTAGTACGGCGGAATAGTCGCCCCGGCGTACAGGTGCGTATCGACGCGAATGCCCGGCCCACCCGGAAAGACCAGCTTTGAGACGGTGCCCGCCGCCGGCGCGAAGTGGTTGCGCGGATCTTCGGCGTTGATTCGGCATTCGATCGCATGCCCGCGTGCGGTTAAATCGCCTTGTGCGTAGCCGAGCGGTTCACCGGCGGCGATTCGAATCTGCTCTTTGACGAGATCGATATTGTAAACCATCTCCGTCACCGGATGCTCGACTTGGATTCGCGTGTTCATCTCCATGAAGTACGCCTCGTCGCTCGAGACCAAAAACTCGAGGGTGCCGGCATTTGTGTAACCGACGTAGCGCGCGGCTTGCAAGGCCATTTCATGGATCGCCGCCCGGCTTTTGGCCGAAAGGTTGGGCGCGGGCGTCTCCTCGACGATCTTTTGGTGTGCCGGCTTCTGCACCGAGCAGTCACGCTCGCCCAAATGAACGATGTTGCCGAACTCGTCGCCGAGCACCTGAACCTCGATGTGACGCGGTGCCGCAATCAGTCGCTCCAGATAGACGCGTCCGTCTTTGAAGCTCGCCTCGGCCTCGGCCGTCGCGCCCGCGTAGGCGCGCAGCAGATCGTTTGGATCGTGGACGACTCGCATGCCGCGGCCTCCGCCGCCGGCCGTTGCCTTGAGCAGCAGCGGAAAGCCGATTGTTTCGGCGGCGCGGTATGCCTCCTCGACCGACGGCAACACGTCGCTTCCGGGCGTCGTCGCGACCCCCGCCTCACGCACGACTCGTTTGGCCGTCGCTTTGTCGCCCATCAATGCGATGACGCTGGGCTTGGGCCCGATGAACGTCAGTCCGTGGTCGCTGCAAATTTCGGCGAACCGCGCATTTTCGGCCAAAAAACCATATCCGGGATGAATCGCGTCGCACCGCGTGATCAACGCGGTGGAGATGATATTCGGGATATTGAGATAGGATCGAGCCGCCGGACCGGGGCCGACGCAAAATGCCTCGTCGGCCTGCCGCACGTGCAGCGAATCGCGATCCGCCTCAGAGAAGATCGCCACAGTGCGCACGCCGAGTTCTTGGCAAGCGCGGTTGATTCTCAATGCGATCTCGCCGCGGTTGGCGATCAAAACTTTTTTGAAAATCTCAGGTCCCTCGCCCCACTAACGCCCGCGGGCGATCGCGAACAGCGGCTGTCCGTATTCGACCGGCGCGCCGTCGGCGGCGGCGACGGTCAGCAGTTTGCCCGAGCCTTTGCTGTGTACGGGCGTCCGTATGCCGAGTGCTTCAATGTATCCAAGCTCGCGATCGCCCTCCAAGACGTCTCCTTCGACCACCGTCGGGCGGCTCGCGTGAAAAATTCCGACGATGTCGGCCTTGATCGTATCCACGCGCTGCGCCGGAGCGTCGGTCGCGGCTTGATGGTCGGACCGTGCGGCCGACGCGGCGCGAATCGTGGTTATCTCGACGTCGTCGTCGCCGCGCTGCACCCGTACGCGCGCTAGGTCATTTTCGTTCAGAAAACGCGCGAGCGCGCGAACGCGCTCGCCCGCGTCGACGATCTACTCGGACATGTTCGCAACGCTTTCGCGTTCAACGCGCACGACCCCCGCGAGCTGCGCCCGCGGCAGCGCGTCGCGCAGCGCCGCAAATCGAGCGTCGATCTCGGCAAGCGGAACGAGCACGAATGCCCGCTCGCGCAAGAGCGGATGGGGAAGCCGCATATCCGGCTCATCGAGCTCAATATCGTCGTAGACAAGTAGATCCAGATCGATGACGCGAGGCCCCCAGCGCTCGCCGTGCGTGCGCCCAAGCTCGTCCTCAATGACTTTCATGCGTTCGAGCAGAACGCGCGGCTGCAACGCCGTTTCGAGTGCAGCGACGGCGTTGAGGAACCATGGCTGGTCGCGTTTCCCCCAGGGTTCGGTTCGATACCACGATGAGAGCCGCGCGATCGTGCCAAGCGATTCGAGCGCGACAAGCGCGCGGTCGGCGTTGTCGAGCCTGTCGCCCAGATTCGTGCCGATTCCAACGTACGCGCGATGGACGCTCACGCGCGTCTCGAGTTGATCCGCTCGAGCGTTATCGATGGAGTCGCTCCGCCAAGAATTTTCGGCTTTGAAAGCGTCACCCGCGCCCGCGTAATCCGGGGGTCCGCAAAGACCGCGTCGAGCACGTCGGCGGCCAATCGTTCGAGCAGCGCATACGACGTCGTCGCAACGACGCGCACGACCCGGTCGTGCAGTTCGGCGTAATCGAGCGTTCGAGCGAGATCGTCACTCGTCGCCGCCGGCTGCAGGTCCATTTCGGCGCTGAGATCGACTCGGATGAGCTGCCGGCGCTCGCGCTCGCCGGAAGACGCGCCGTGCCGGCCATAGGCGCGAACGCCCCGCAATCGTATTACGTCCATCCGGCCGGTCTCCAATTTCGAACGACGGCGTCAGCTACGGCAACGGCGTCGCGTGCCGCCGCGACGTCGTGCACGCGCACGACGTCGACGCCCGCCTTCACGGCCAGCGCCGTCGTGGCCACGGTCGCGTAGACTCGGTCGGCAGGCTCTCGCCCCGTGAGTTTTCCCAGCGTCGATTTACGCGAGGTGCCGAGCACCGTCGGAAAGCCCAGCGCCACGAGACGCTCGAGCTCTCTCAGCACCGCAACGTTCTGATCGGCAGTCTTGCCGAAGCCGATTCCGGGGTCGAGCATGATCGCCTCGTGCGAAATTCCGTGCGCGACCGCGCGCGCCGCGCACGATTCGAGATAACGCAGCACGCAATCCATTACGGGGCCATCATAAGACGTCCCGGTTTGATTGTGCATCGCAACGATGGGAACGCGCAACTCCGCGGCGGCTTCCAGCAACTCTTCCGGTGCTCCCCAGACGCAGTTGACGAGACGGGCACCGGCCTCGTATGCGGCACGAAGGACCGCGGGCTTGTACGTGTCGACCGAGATCGCGGCATCGCTCAGCCGCGCATGCAGCCCGGAGATGACCGGGACGACGCGCGCGATTTCGACGGCAGCTTCGACCGGCTGATGACCGGGACGCGTTGACTCCCCGCCAACGTCCAGCAGGTCGGCGCCGCGCTCGTGTTGCGCGACTGCGAGCTGCGTAGCCGCAAGCGAATCCGTGACGCCGTCGCCGGAGAACGAATCGGGCGTTACATTCACGATGCCCATGACGTAGGTTCGCACGCCCCAGGGGAGTTCGCGTCCGCCTACGCGTAACGAACCTCTCAAACTGCCGCCGGTGCGTACCATGCCCGCAGCCCCGCGACGACGAACGTCGAGCCGGTCACAACGACGAGATCGTCCATTTCCGCCCGCCGGCGAGCTACCGAAAGCGCCTCGATCGGATCGGTGATTGCCCGTCCCCATGCGCCGATCGATTCCGCCATCGCGGCAAGGTGCGCCGGCGAGATCGCCCGGCGTCCCTCGACCGAAAACGACGTAAACGTAAACGTCGACGGCAGCGCGCGGAGAATTTCGATGATCCGCCGCGCGTCCTTCGTTTCGCCGATCGCCACGACGTAGTGAATGCGCCGGTCCGCAAAGCGCTCGCGGAGCGACGCGACCAGCGACTCCGCCTTCTCCGCATTGTGCGCGATGTCGAAAACCACGGCCGGATTGCGAGCGATGAGTTCCATGCGTCCGGGGATTTCGATCGCCGCAAAGCCGCGGGCGAGCTGCTCGACACTAGGCCGCAGCTCGGCGCCGAGCCGCTCCAGCACGGCGATTGCGGTCGCGGCGTTCGCCCGCTGAAACACGCCCAATGCGGGCAACGTTATACGGTAGAAACCGGGCGCAGACTTCACGGCAAGCGTTTGCTGCAGCGGGTGCGCCGCATCTTCGAGCTCGATCCGCACGACGTCCGCCACATGGATCACGGGCGCGCCGACCTGCGCCGCATAGCGCTCGATCGCCCTTTGAGCCGCCGCCGGAACCGTCGCGATAACCAGCGGAACCCCCCGTTTTGCGATGCCGGCCTTCTCCAAAGCGATTGCTTCGAGCGTGCTGCCGAGCACTTCGGTGTGGTCGTATCCAACCGAAGTAATGGCGGCGACCAACGGCTCGATGACGTTGGTGCCGTCGAGCCGGCCGCCGATCCCGACCTCGACGACCGCGATTTCCACGCACCGCGCCGCAAAATACGCAAACGCAAGCGCGAGCAGCGTTTCGTAGTACGTCGGGCGTCCGTAATCTGCGGCGGTACGTTCGATCGCCGGCATCATCGACTCGAGCAGCGCTGCGAAGTCGCCGCGAGAGATCGACCGGCCGTCAACGCGCGCGCGCTCGATCATCGAATGCAGATGCGGTTTGGTGTGCAACCCGGTGCGGTGTCCGGCAGCTTGAAGCACGCTTGCGATCATCGTCGCCGTCGAACTCTTTCCGCTGGTGCCGCCGACATGAACCGTCGAATAGCGCCGGTGCGGATCGCCGAGCGCGCGCAGCAGCGCGCGCATACGGTCCAGCTTATAGGACGTGCGGCGCGAGACGGCTTCGTCGATCGTACCAAGCAGGTAGCGTTGCGCGGCCTCGAAGTCGTCGATGCGATTCATCCGTCCTGCACCCGGTCGGCGAGGAGCTCGAGCGCGTGCGGCATGACCGGCAGCACGACGTCGAGACTCTCTTCGACCGCCTTTGGGCTGCCGGGAAGATTCACGATGAGCGTGCGGTCGCGAACTCCCGCGAGCGCCCGCGAAAGCATCGCGCTCTTCGTTTTCAGCATCGATATCGCTCGAATCGCCTCGGCGATTCCCGGGACTTCGTAATCAATGACCGCAGCGGTCGCCTGCGGCGTCCGATCGCGCGGCGAAAGCCCCGTGCCGCCGCTGGTGAGAACCAGATCCGCGAGACGCGAATCGGCCAGCTCGATGATTTCGGCCTGCAGCGCGCCGGGATCGTCGGGCAAAATCCGCTCGCGAACGATCGAGTAAACGTCACCCAGCCTTTGCTTCATGACCGGAATGCATGCATCGGCGCGCTCGCCCGAGGCGGCGCGGTCCGAGAGTACGATCAACGCAACCTTAAACATGCTTTTCCGCCTCGAACGAGCTCTTGCCGCCGCGTTTTTGCAAGAGCCGTATCGTATCGATCGTTATGCCTTTGTCGAGCGATTTCGACATGTCGTAAATCGTCAGCGCGGCGACGGCCGCAGCGACGAGTGCTTCCATTTCGACGCCGGTCCGCGCCGCCGTTCGCGCCTCCGCCTCGATGCGCAGCGCTCCGTCGCGACGCCACTCAAACCGCACGTCGACGCTGCTCAGCGGCAACGTATGCGTGAGCGGTATCAGCTCCGCCGTGCGCTTTGCGGCCGTAATGCCGGCGATTTGCGCGGTGACGAATGCGTCGCCTTTGGGCAGCGTCGCCGCTTGCAGCGCGACGCGGGCCGCGCGGCTCATACGGACCAGCGCTTCGGCGCGCGCGTAGCGTGACGTAATACGCTTGCTCGATACGTCGACCATCGTGACGCTGCCGTCGCGCGCGATGTGCGAGGGTCTCACCGTATGGATCGAGTGGGCGAGCTTTGAAACCTAGCCCAAATCAAACTGAGCAAGGCCAGCACCCAGCAGACGACGAGGTGCGTGATGTGATGTGCGTGTCCCGCGCCGGACTCGGTGAAGAAGTTGATTTTGCCCATCCCGTAGAGGATGCCCAGGATGAAAAAAATGACCGCAAGACCGATCGCGACGACTCTCATGAGATGATTCCTTTCCATGCCAGTACGAAACAAATTGTCCCCATGACGACACAGTACCACCCGAACGGCCGCAAATCGTTCGAGCGAAAATAACGCATCAGGAAGGCGACCGAGAGATATGCGGCGATGCCCGCCGCGATTCCGCCGGCAATTGCCTCGAGCATCACGACGTGTGCGGCCGGCGCGAAGAGCTTAGGCACCTCGAGCAGGGCTGCCGCGAGAATGACCGGCGTAGCCAACAAGAAGGAATACCGAGCCGCGTTCTCGTGGTCGAGATCGAAAAGCAAGCCCGCAACCATCGAGACGCCCGATCGAGAGATGCCGGGCAGCAGCGCCAAACCTTGGGCGGCACCGATCATCAAGCTCGCGGGATAGCTCAGCTCTTCGATCGGCCGGTACGAGCCCGCCGCGACGGCACGCTGCCGCCGGCGCAAAGCTTCGCCTCCAAACATGACGAGACCATTGAGGAGCAGGAAGATCGCGGCCGGCGCGGGCGATCCGAAGAGCCGGCGCACCGGCGCCTCGAACACGATTCCGAGAATTCCGACCGGAATCGTTCCCACCACCAACCGCCAGCCGATGCGCTCATCGCGATCGTCGCTTAGGCGCCCGCGCACAACGCTCGCAACGAGCGCGCGAACGATCGCGTACCACTCTTGGCGATAGTAAAGGATCAGGGCGAGCGCCGTGCCGAGATGCAGGACGACGACAAACGCGAGAAACGAAGGGCTCGAGCGATCGATGTTGTGCCAGTGGAGCAGAGCCGGTACCAAAATCGTATGGCCCAAACTCGAGACCGGGAAAAGCTCGCTGACGCCTTGCAGCACGGCGAGTGCGAGCGCTTGTACAAACGTCACCCTTCGACTCCGCTCAGGGCTACCATGCGACGAACTTCACGCTAAAGACGTACGCGCTTGCAACCGGCTTGCAGTCGTGAAGAGCCGGGGTGTAGCGCGCGTCCTGCGCCATTCCGACGGCGACCAAATCGAGTGACGAGTTACCGGTGCTTTGCGTTACGGTGGTTTTCGTCACTTGGCCCGATGCGTCGAGTTGCACGCCGATCAACGCGGTACCGCTGGTGCCGGAAGCGCGGGCGTCGACCGGAATGTCGGGCGGGGCCGGCGTTGCGACGACCGATGCGGCGATCTCGGATCTCGCGCACGCCGGCGTCGCGGCCGCGGCCGGTTGGGGCGTCGCGCGAGCGACTGCCGGTGCGCGCGTGGCCGTGCCTGCACCGGACGGGCGCGCAGTGCCCGGTCCCTTGTGAGCCGGCGGCGCTGAGCTCGACGCTCGCGGAGCCGGCGTTCGCTGCGGAGGCGGCGGAGGCGTCGGATTGCGACGCGCGATGGTAGCCGGACGATGCTGGATCGAGACGACCTCAGCTTGGCTTTCGGGCGTGGGCGTCGGCGGGTGCAGCAGCAGTGCTACGATGAGGTGCAGCAGCAGCGAGAGCGCGAACGCGACCAGCAGTAAACGCGGGACGCGCTTCATGGCTCATTGCCGGCGAGGAGGCTAGTCTGGGGTGAAGTCGGCCCGGAAGAGATAGTCGCCTTGCGTCGGCGAGCAGTCGACCAGCTTCGGCGAGTAGGTTGACTGGCGCGCGGCGCGCAGAGCAGCTTGATCGATCGCCATATTGCCAGCACTCTTATAGACTTTCGCAGCCATGAGGTTTCCACTCGGCGCAACCGTGACTTCGACCTCCACGGTGACCGCTCCGAGGCCGAGATCTTTCGCCGATTCAGGATAATCCGGCTGAACGGGATTCGTCACGGTCGCCTCAACGTTCGGATTGGCGCACGCCGGTTTCGGTGTGCCGACGGTGGCGGCCGGTGCCGGAGTGCCGGCGCCCTGCCCTTGCGGCACGCCGTTCTCGGTTCCGCTTTGCGGCTGCGCGGCGGTGTTCTCCGTCGAGCCCGTCGTGCCGGCGTTATGCGTATGTATGAGGTTGACCTTGAGCTTCGGTTGCTCCACCTGCTTCTGCTTGGGCGGGGGCGTTGCGTTGGGCGGCGGCGTCGGCGTGGGCGGCGGAGTCGGAGTCGGCGGCGGCGGCGTGTGAACGATCGCTTTATGAATCTTCGAAACGGTAACCTGTTCGGTCTGCTGTGACTCGCTATGTTTGAGGACGTTTGGAAATACTGAACCGACGAACAAGTGGATGACGATGGAAATTACAAACGCCAATCCGATATAGTTTCGGACCCGTTCGCCGGTCGTAATGTACCCACCGCGCCGCGCCATCGGCTACTGCGTCATCCCCGCC
>JAFAHB010000279.1 GCA_019237435.1 Vulcanimicrobiota bacterium | reverse complement strand
CAGGCCTCGATCGTGCGCGGCTTTGGCGATCCAGCTGTCGTACGCAAGCTGCTCGGCATACGTGAGTGGAAAGCCGGTGTCGTTTTGATAGCCGTCGAGATTGTCGGGATCGACGCCGTCGAAGCCCTTCTTCTTGCAGAGATCGAGCCGGGCTCCCATGATCGGCTCGAGTACCGACGTTCGGCGAATGTCGAGCCAGCGCTCGCCCTTCCAGGGGCCGTCTTTCTTGCCGAGCACGCTCTTCGGAAACTCGTGAGCGTCGGGACGCCAGTTCTCCCAGGTGCCCACATCCACGTAGCACATGACGCGGCGATTCATTGCGTGCAGTTTTGCGACCACCGATGCCGGCGTGTCGAACATGTCGAGATCGTAGATCTTGGCCGGAACCTTTAAATCCAGCCGCCCATCGTACTGTATCTGATACGACTCGCCCACGGTGGGAATCCATCGGCCGCCGGCATTCGCGATGCCGCCGCCGGCCGCGGTGCTGGAAAGGCTTGGAACGGTTGTCCACGTCCCCCCGGCGCAGCCGCCGAGCAATAGGACCACCGCGGCGAAAGTAACCAGGGAGTGAAAGAGGCGGGTTCGCATCAGAGAAGAGCCTGCTTCGTGAAACGCGTGCTGCTCCTTCTTCTCGCGGCGTCGGTCGCCTGCTCGTCGCCCTCACCCTACGTTACGACGGTCGGCGTCCTGCGCCCGGGACGGACGATGGCGGTTGAGATCGAGTCGGGCACGCTCAACGCCTATCAGCCTGCAGTAGGCCAACCGCGCGATCTCTTTACCGTTTCGGCGACGGCAGCGTCGGGCGCAACACCGCCCCCAGCACCGCGGCTGCGCCGCGCGCCGCTCGGAATCGTGGTGCGTGCCGGGGGCAAGCTCGACTCACTCTTGGTGAGAGTTCCCGACGGAGTGAATCTGGTCGTGCAGTCGCAGCGCGGCGACGTGAACGTCACGGACATCAGCGGGAACGCGCGAGTTCTCGCACGAGATGGAAACGTCAATCTCAAGGTTCCCGGTTACGCGCAAGCCGCCGTCGGACATGGTAACCTCTCCGTGATGATGGGCGCGACCCTATGGCCGGGAACGCTTCGATTTTCTACGCAGCATGGAGACGTCGAAGTCTGGATTGAATCGAGGGTGGCGTTTGGCGCACACCTCCACGCCGAAAACGGTGCGATCTTCACGGACTTCGGCTTACGGGGCATTTCAAAGGGGGCGGCCGAAACCATCGATGGCAGCGTCAACGGCGGCACGGCGCAGCGCGTCGACATCGAGACTTTGGACGGGGCGATCCGGCTGCTCCGATTACAGCCGCAACCGTGATTGCCCGAGCAGCGATTCGCGCGCTTTGACTAAACGCACCATCGCCTCGTTATAGGGCGTCGGCGTGCCGGTACGCCGCCCGAATGCCACGACGGCGCCGTTGATGTGGTCGATTTCGCTGGGATGACCCGATTCGAGATCGTATGCCATCGAGCTTTTCGCGTCGGCGCCAAGCGCCACGACCTCGGTGACGTACTGCCACGGATTGACGAACGGAAGACTGATCTTCAGCGCGGCTGCGACGCTCGCCGTTTCCTCGGCGAGCGCCTCGGCCAGGCGCGCGGCGTTAGGATCGCGTGGTATCTCGCCCGCATCGCAGTCGAGCAGCGCCGAGAGCGCGTTGACCGATGCATTCGCCACGAGCTTGCCCCATAAATGCGGGCGAATATCGTAAACGACCGATGCGCGCAGACCGCTGCGCGTTAGCAGCTCGGTAACCGTCCGGGCGGTCGTCGGGGAGGCGGTCATCGTGCCGACGATCGTATTGCCTTGCTGCGAGCTGCGCACGTGGCCCGGCCCGATCGTCTGCGACGATTCCGTCGTTATGCCCAGCATCACCGGCACAGCTCCTCCGAGGGCGGTCTTGATCGCATCTTCGTTACCGATGCCGTTTTGGAGCGAAATTACCGGCGCGGCGGGATCGAGCTCTCCCGCAAAAGCGCGCAGCGCCCGTAGCGTATCGACCGCCTTGACAAAGAGAAAGAGCATCTGCGAGTCGTACAGGTCGCGGGCTCGCCGGGCGACGCTAACTTTTCGCGCCGGCTCGTCGTTGACACGTAGCCCGCTGCGAGCTACCGACTCGGCGACGAGCGGGTTGTCGTCGAGCATCGTGACGTCGCAGTCGGCCGCTAAGTGATAGCCGAAGAGCGTTCCCATCGCTCCTGCGCCGATGATGCCGACTCGCATGCGCTTAGAATTGGTACTGGAAGCCGAACGTGTTACGCCGCGAGGCGTGGTTGACGTCGCGTTGTCCAAAGAAGAGCTCGGCGCTCGGCGTTACGTGAAAGTTTCCGTAAAGGTCGATCATCGGATACGTCAGGTCATAAATCCGCGTCTCGAAACCCAATCCGTGGAGCGGCGCATATTGACCGAGCACGCCGATTTGCGAATAGAGCACGCCGGCGCCGACGTGGAAAGCGCCCTGGTTCTTCTCCAGCACCGCATTCCATGTCGTGTTGTTCCCGATGGCATTCGCGCCGACCATCACGCTGGTTGACCCGTGCGGCAGCAGAATCAGGTTGAGATCGCCGAGCGGACCTTGGCTGTTGGTCAGCACGGGATTGAGGCCGAGATTGTGCGGCGGCGATAACCCGCTCAGACGCACCTGTAAGTTGACGAGATTGTGCGCAACCTCGGCGAGTTTGCCTTGCAAACGCGCGCGCAGCTCCGGCGAGACGGTTCCCGCGGGAGCGGGGGCCGGAACGCTGCCTGGATACGGCGAGATGCTTGGAACCGTCAGGGGTGCGGGCGTTGCGCCCTGGTCGACTCCGTAGACGCTGCTTCGTCCGCCGAGCTCACTCAACAACGAGTTGGCCTTCTGCATCACTGCATCGAGATTGGCGATCGTATTGCGCAGTTGCTCTTGCGTCTGCGGATTGCCGGTGACGGTACGCAAGTCTTTCGTCAGTTCCGCCAGCGTGGCCGTAGTCTCGGCAATGTTCTGTGTCGTCGCGATGACGTTGGCTTTGAGCCGCGGATCGGTTGCCAAATTTCGCAGCGCGACCATCGAGCCGTTGAGGGCCGTTGCCGTGGCTTGGAATTGATCGAGTAGTGCACCAACCTTTCGGGAATCGATCGCCGCCGAGGAATTCAACGTAGCCGAGAGCTCTTCAAAGTTCTCGCTCGCACCAAGCAGCGGCGTAGAAATCCGTTGCAACGCCTCTTTCGTGCTGACGGTCAAATCGTTGGCGTTATTCAGCGTCGTTTGCAGCGTGTCCATCAGTTTGGGAGTACGCCGTTCTATCATGGCCATGACGCGGCCCAACTGCCGAAGCTCCCCCTGGCCTTGATTGAGCAGATCGGCGATCGAGGCGCCGTTGACGCCTTGCGGCTGGTCGGAAATCGGTAAAACCCTGCGGGGCAGAAGCGCGAGCGGCGGCTTTTCTCGAGGAGGAAGAATTGCGAGTATCGGCGAGCCCGTAAGCGGCGCCTGGATCAGGAACTTCGACGATGCGGGGATGTCGACGTCGTGATTGATCGCTAGGATCACGTCAACCGTATTGTCGGCGAGCAGCTCCACCGAATCGACCGAGCCAACGTCCACGCCGCTGAAATAGACCAGGCCGCCCGGCGTCAAGCCGGCGGCCGATCGAAAATGCACGCCGATGCGATATCCCGTATGCCGAGTTCCGAAATCCGTGATGACGTAAAAGACTCCGAACAACAGGAGCAACGCGACGATCGCGAACGCGCCGACCTGTGCTTGCCTGGTCATGATCATCACTATTACTCTCTCAACGAGCGAGGGCCTCGCTAGCCGTCTCGACGAGGGCCCCTGGAGTGCTGCCGAGGAATACTCCTGGTCACCATGGCACTGAAAATCGGTCAACGAGCGAGCACCGAGCTTGCAGCGCGCGTCGGGGATCCGGATAACGCTCAACGCATCACGGTAAACCTTTCGGGCGAGATCGGCGATGAGTTGCGAAGCATCGCGTTGCGATGCAGCGTCAGCGAAAGTTCAATCGTCGAGATCGCGCTCCGGCAGCTCTTTAGGCGCGTAGGACCTGCGGCACTGGGCGCGTTTTTGCGCGAGCATGGAGCCTGCTTGCGGCGTCGCCGCGCGTGAACCAATGATCGAGGAGCTCGCGGCAATCGTCAAAGAAATCGATGCCGCCGCCGCCGATTCCGAGCGACTCAAGCCTTTCCTCTCCACGCTCGTCGACATGCCTGCCGGACTCTTTTCCGCCGCCTTGCTGCTCATGGGCAATTACGGCGGAGGCCCCTTCGTACTCGTTGCCGCACGCAACTACAATTCCCAAGCGCGGCGCGCTTGGATGCGCTGGCCCTTGCGGCGTCTGTTTACGCGCATGAAGCCCTCTCGAATTGTTTCACCGTTCGGATCGGGCGACATGGCACTCGCGATACCGTTCTCCTTCAGCGAACAGCGATTCGTCGTCGTTGCGCCGTTGCGAAGGACCGTATCTTCCCGCGAGTACGATGGATTCTTCACCGTACTCGAAAGTCTAACGGTTCCGGAGGCAGAACGTTCGTGGCCCGCTCTTCCCGGAATACCGGCAACGCCCATGGACCCCACTATCGTAGGATTCGCGCTCTGCGACGAGCTCTACGAACGAATCGAGGCTCCGCTGCGCCACCGAGGCTGGAGATTCCAGCGCGTGCTGACCTACGGCGACCTGTGGCGCTCGTTGCCCGATCTAACTCCGGATGTCATCGCTGTCGATGCCGCGGAGCTGATCGATCCGCTTTCCGCGATAACGAGCATTCATCGCGCGGCCGACAGTCCTGCGTTGCGAATCGTGGTCTTTGCGGACGAGCCGCTTGCCGCTCAGGGAGCCGCTCCGGTCGTCGATCGAACGCTTCCACACGAAACGAGCGGCGAAGCGCTCTTCTTAGCCTTCAAAGAGGTCGCGCGAGAATCGGCGGTCCATCGCCGAGCACGGATCGCAGACGCCGATGCCAGTGCGAAAAGACTCGCCGCGACCTCGTTGACGCTGCAAGAACTTGCCACGTTTTTAGCCGAGCGAGCCGCCGACATCATGCACGGTTGGGCGCACTGCGCGCTGCTCAACGAATACGGCGCGGTCTCCCGTGCCGAATCCCCGTCGCTACCACGGCCGGTCTTTTCCGCGATCCCCAAAAGCTTCCTGAGCGAGGCACCGTTTTTCGAGCTCCACGTCGGCGAGCGTTTCCTGGCGGAGCTTACCGATGAGCCCTTCGAGCGTATGGCATTCGAGGCGCTCAAGCCGCTTTCGGGCGCCAGCTTCCCCATCGTTGTCGCCGATGGAGAACGCCGCGGCGTGCTGGTAACGTGCTCGCGCCGGCGGTGGGCTGATTCAACGGCATTTGAAGCACTCGATCGTCTTGCCAGAATGGCTGCGGGCCGACTTGCCGAGCTTCAGCCAAGCCGCCGGACGATTCCAGAGTTCCGTCAAGAGCGGCTTTGGGAGCGCCTGCGTGATCGCGCTTTGGGTGTCGACATCTATCGCTCTGCTGATTGCGTCACCCCGTGGCGTTATCGCGCACTGACCGCGACGAGCGGCTTGTTGACGTTAGGCCTCGCCGACGATACGGGATTGCATTTGCAGTTAGCCGGTAGTTCGGCGACCGGCGAGGGCGTGGTCGCGCGCACCCTGGTCAGGGCAGCGGGGCATCGCCCCTCGTTTGCGGCAACGATTGACTTTTCGATGCAGGCAATGAGTTACGCAAGCATCGGATTCTCGCCGCCCGTCACGCTCAGTCGCTCGGGTCCTACAGGCTCCATCAGCTCGTCGGGTAACGTCACCGCAGGCGTCGCGACGCTGGCATCGGCCGAGGGCGCAGTCGTCTGCGACGCGGGCCTATGGCGCTGGCTGAGCGGTCGCGGGGCCGGCTACAATCTCCGGGCGCTCCTCGATGAGGAGACGCCCGTGGGCCTTGCGTCAATCGTTACGCTGGGCTCGCCAAAGCAGTGAAGTTCGCAAGCGCGGCGTGCACGCGCTCCAAATCCGCCACGATGTCGGCCGCTTGACGCTCGAATTGGCGCGTTGATGCGCCTTCGCCGTGTTGGCGGGTTCGTTTCGCCAGGCGTCGCAACAAATCTCGCCGCTCCTCGAGCGCCCGTATCGACGCCCAAAGCGCCGATTCCAATTTCGGTTTGTGCGACGCCAGCATCTGATGACCGCTGTAGGCATGTCCCGTTCTGCAGCGGAACCGCAACGCGGAGCCGGCGTCGAGCTCCCAGAGCGTCCCGCCGCAATCGGGGCAGGTAAAGACCGACGGTATCCCGGCCTCGCGTTCGTCTTGCGGAGCCACGACCCCATCATTCTGGAACGTCGAATTGCTCAACCAGCCTTGGATCGCATCGATGAGCCGCTCGGCGGGATAGACTCCGTCGACGGCGCCGGTAGCGATGGCATTGAGCGGCATGTCCGCGAACTGGGCCTCGTTGGGGTCTTGGACGAATGCTACGCCGCCTGCGTCATGAATTGCAACGATCCCCGCGACGCCGTCGTCGCGCATGCCGGAGAGCAAAACGCCGCACGCGCCGGAGTTGCAATTCGCCGCCGCGCTGCGGAAGAGCACGTCGATCGAGGGGCGATGATTATTCTCCATCGGTCCTTGCAAGACGCCCATAACGCCCTCTTGCAAGATGACGTGATGGTCCGGCGGCGCGACGATGATCCGCCCCGGTGCAATCGGCGCGCCGTCAATCGCGTGCGTTGCAAAGAGGGCGCCGCATCGCGCCAAGAGATGGGGAAGCGCCGAAACGCTCGCCGCCGGCACGTGACTTACCACGAAAACTGCTGCCGGAAAATCTTGGGGAATATCGGCGACTAGCCTGCGCAGAGGATCGAGCGCCCCGGCCGAACCGCCGATGACGAGGGCGGGACAGGCGCGCGGCCGTTGATGGTTCACCAAAGGCATTGTTCCCGGTTTGAATAACAACTTAGCCATGCGCGACGGAAAGGCCATTGAGGAGGCCTATGTCGTCGTAGTTGGTGCTTCTGCAGGCGGCATCGAGGCGCTCGTCCGCCTCGTCACCGCGCTGCCGGCAGATTTTCCTGCGCCGGTCGTCATCGCTCAACATGCCGATCCGCACGTCCCCAGTCACCTCGCCGAGATTCTTCAGCGCCAAACGAAGTTGCGCGTCGTTGCCAGTGAAGATGGCGACGACGAGCTCCAGCCGCACACGATTTACTTAGCTGCAGCCGGTAGGAACGTCGCGATTCGGGGCTCGCTCGTGACCGGAAGCAATCGCATTCGCGGCCACCCGATTCCGTCAATCGACGGGCTCTTCATCAGCGCGTCGGAGAGTTATGGCGATCGCGTGATCGCAATCATCCTCACGGGCATGGGCACCGACGGCGTCGCGGGCGTACGCGCCGTCAAAGAACGCGGCGGAACGGTGCTCGTTCAAGAGCCCGAGTCGGCGGCATTCCCCGCGTTGCCGGCGGCGATTCCGCTCAGCCATATTGATTACACGACGAACTTGGAATCGTTGGCCCCGCTGCTCGTGACGCTGACTGCGGGACCACGCGATGCGGATATCGCCAATCCGGACGTACTGAGCGCGTTTTTGAATCAATTGCGCGGACGTACGGGTATCGATTTTCGTCAATATAAGACGCCCACGCTCATACGCCGGCTTTCACGCCTTATGGCGACGGCCGGTTGCGACAGCCTCAAGGATTATTTGCGCCATCTTACGGCGCATCCCGAGGCCTATCAGCGTCTGATCAGCACGTTCTTAATTAAGGTCACGGAGTTCTTTCGCGATCCGGCGCTTTTTGCGCAGCTGCGCGACTCGGTTCTTCCCGATATCATCAACCACGCGCGGACGACGCGCTCGGAGCTACGCCTCTGGTCGGCGGGATGCGCCACCGGGGAAGAGGCGTACTCACTGGCAATCGCCCTTGCCGAGCTGCTCGGTGACGACGTCGAGACGATGCCGATTCGCATCTTTGCGACGGATCTCGACGCCGACGCCATTGCGTTCGCCCGCCGGGGCATCTATCCGAGCGGCGCTTTCAGCGAGATGAACCCTGCGTTGCTCTCGAAGTACTTTACTCGAATCGACGACGCATTTCAGATCAAGAAACGCATTCGGAACCTGACCGTTTTCGGCGAATACGATCTGGGTCAGCGCGCGCCGTTTCCGCGCATCGATTTAGTCCTCTGCCGAAACGTCCTGATCTACTTCACGAAGGAGTTACAGCAGCGCACGCTCCAACTTTTCGCGTTCTCGCTGCGCGTGGGCGGATATCTGGTCTTGGGCAAATCGGAAACGACGAGCCCGCTGCCGCAGTACTTTGCAGCCGTGAAACCCACGCTGAAGATCTTTCGCCGCCAGGGCGAGCGTCTTCTGATTCCCGCGCCCGCGCTCACCGACGATGCGTCGGCACGGGAACGGACGACGCCCCGCCGCGTTGCGCTCGGATCCATGAACGCACCGCGCCGACCCCTGGCAGAACTGCCGGCGCCGCGCTGGTCGCTGGTGGACCGGCTCGGCTCGTTCCTGTTCGAATCTTCGATTGGCGTGGTCGTGATCGATCGCAACTACGACATCTCGACGATCAATCAGGCCGCTCGCTCGATGCTCGGCATTCACGGTCAAGGCATCGGCGAAGACTTGGTTCACGTGGCGGAAGTGCCCTCGGCCGAACTCAAGGCCGCGCTCGACGCGGCATTCCGCAATGAGGCCGGTGGCCGCGTTCGCGAGCTGGAAAAGCTGAATATCACGACCAACGAAACGCAATACCTAGAAGTCTCATGCTATCCGGACCGAACGATCAGCAAGGAAGGCCGCGTCGAAGGCGTCATCCTTCTCGTCTCCGACGTCACGAAGAGCGCGAGCTGGCTACGCCGGCTGACGGCCGAAAACGAGCGCAACAGGGCCGAAGCGGCACGGCTCGCCGCGCAAAACGTCGAGCTCAAAGAGCGTCAATCGACGGTCATCGAGGCCAACGACGAGCTGACTTCGGCTAATGCCGAGCTGCGAAGCGCGAACGAACATCTGCTCATTTCGGCCGAAGAGGCAGAAGCGGGGGCGGAGGAGGTTGAAACGCTCAACGAAGAGATGCAAGCGACGAGCGAAGAGCTCGAAACGCTGAACGAAGAGCTTCAGGCGACGGTCGAGGAGCTCAACACCACAAACGAAGAGCTTGCGGCTCGCGGCAACGAGCTCGAGCGAGCCGCAAGAGAACGCGAGGACGAGCTTCACACGGCCAAACAAACGCTCGAAACGCTCGGGGCTGTCGTGGAGCAGATCCCCGTCCTCATGTGCTTATTAGATCCCGACCGTAAGGTCAGGGTCGCGTCCCGCGAGTATCTCGCACTTGCAGAGCGTAACGGCTCGCTCCCGACGATCGGTGAAACGTGGAAACATCCGCGAAAGTCGATCAAGCTCGCCGACGCTGCCGGTCACCAAAGAACCTTCGCTATCGAACAGACGCGGCTTCCCCAGGACGGACCGGACGTAATGTTCCTACTACGCCCCGAGTAGTATTGAATTTACGGGTATGAGCGCTTAAATCGGTATCGGGCCTACTTCGGAGCCCTCTAAAAACTGCTCCACGATCGGATTGCGCGAGTCGCGAATGCTTTCCGCCGTGCCGTACGCGATGATTGCGCCTTCGAAGAGCATCGCTACGTAATCCGCCATCGCAAAGATCGATGGCAGGTCGTGCGAGATCACAACGGCCGTTCCTTCGAGTTTCTCGCGAAGCTTGAGAATTGTATCGGTGATGAGATTCGTCACGATCGGATCGAGCCCGGTGGTCGGCTCGTCGTACAAGACGAGCTCGGGGCGGGTGACGATGGCACGCGCGAATCCGGCGCGCTTGAGCATGCCGCCCGAGAGCTCTGCCGGCAGTTTTTCATAGGCGTCGATGAGGCCAACGCTGTCGAGCGCGTCGCGGACGGCGCGCCGGATCTGGCCTTCCGAGAGCTTCGTGTGCTCGCGCAGAGGCAAGGCGACATTGTCACCGACCGTGAGGCTATCCAAGAGCGCGGCGAACTGAAACGACAGGCTGATCTTCTGCCGCACCTGGTTTAGCTGCTCTTCGTTCATGTGGCAGACGTCCTCGCCCCGCACGTAGACGTGTCCGCGATCGGGGAGCAAAAGCCCGTCGATGAGCCGCAGGATCGTCGATTTCCCGGCGCCGGAGCGCCCGATGATGCCGGTGATCGCGCCCTCGACGATATCGAGATTGCAATCTTTGAGCACGATGTGGTCGCCGAAGGAGAGCGTCACGTTCTCCAGTCGCGCAATCGATTTCGAGCGTCCGGCACTCAGCGCCGTATTCGCCACTTTAGCCAAAGAGCAAAAACGACAGCACGAAGTTAGAGCCGAAAATCAAGATGATCGAGATGACGACTGCGCCCGTCACCGCCACTCCGACGCCCGCGGCGCCGCCGCGAGTCGAGAGCCCTTGATATGCGCCGACCATCGCAATGATCGTCGCGAAGACGAACGTCTTGAGCAAACCCTTAATCACGTCGGTCATATCGATCGCCTGGCGCACCGACGAAACGTACGAGTCGTAAGAAATGTGCGCGTACGTATGTGCCACCCACATGCCGCCCACGATCGCGACGACATCGGCAAAGATCGTGAGCAGCGGGAGCATCAAGAGCATCGCCAGAAATCGCGGCACGACCAAAAAACGCGCGGGTTGCAGTCCCATCGAGCGAAGCGCCTCGATTTGTTCGGTGACGACCATGGATCCCAGTTCGGCCGCGATCGCCGAGCCGACGCGGCCGGCCACTACGACGGCGGTCAGCATCGGCCCAAGCTCGCGCACGGAGCCGTAGGCGACGGCGCCGCCGACGAAACCGCCGAATCCATACGCGACGGCTTGTTGCGCCGACTCGAGCGAAATCACCATACCCGTGAAGAGCGCCGTCAGCGTCACGATAACCAGGGATTGCACGCCGAGGATCGCGCATTGGGAAATCGTTTCGGCGACACGGATGCGAAGGCGAGCCAAGAAGCCGAGAGACTCGGCGCCGAGCAGCGTCAGGCCGCCCGCGTACTCAAAAAAATCAACCGTGCCGCGGCCAAAGCGATCGAGTAGTCTCACGCCGCACCCGCCTTGAGCTCGGCGAGCGCATCGAGCACCCCTTGCGTCGCCTCGATCCGTTTCACTGCCACGCCACGCTCGGCGGTGAGATTGAAGTGCACTTGATTGACGCGCTCTAGGCGACGGTCGACGTCGCGCAGCTGCGCGCGCGCTTCGGCATCGAAGCTTTCAAAATATCGGCGGACTTCCTCGAGATAGGGCCGGCGAAGCGAATCGTCGACCGTTCCGCTCGCGATAGCTTCATCCATCGCCAGCTGGGCCCGCTTCAACCCGCGGTGCGTCACGTGAAAGACGCCGACACGGCGTACCAGCTCGGCCAGTGCCGGATCAACGGGCATTAACCGCTACCGAAGCGCCGAACGCCGTTGCCTGCAACGCGAAGAGCCGTCGGATTCCCGATTCCGCCAATGCGAGCAGCGAGTCGAGATCGCGCCGGTCAAATGGGGCCGCTTCGGCCGTGCCTTGCAACTCCACGAATCGCCCCGCGTCCGTCATGAAGACGTTCATGTCCACGAGTGCCCGACTATCCTCGTCGTAAGCGAGATCCAGAAGCACGTCGCCCGCAACGATTCCCACGCTGACCGCCGCAACCATCGCGCTCAAGGGCCAACGTGCTGCGTCCGCCGGGTCGAAGCGCGTGCGCAACGCCAGCGCGAGCGCAACCCAAGCGCCGGTAACCGCGGCGGTGCGCGTTCCGCCGTCGGCTTGAATAACATCGCAGTCGAGCCATACCGTGCGTTCGCCGAGCTTTGCCGTATCGGTCACGGCGCGCAGCGCCCGGCCGATGATGCGCTGAATCTCCTGCGTTCGTCCGCCCAAGCGGCCTTTCGCGGCTTCGCGCTGCGTGCGCTCCGCGGTCGCGCGGGGCAACATCGCGTATTCGGCCGTGATCCAGCCCAAGCCGCGCCCTTTCATCCACGCCGGCACGCGCTCTTCAAGCGAGGCCGCGCAGATAAGCTTCGTATTGCCTACCGTGATCAGCGCGCTTCCCTCGGGGTATTTGAGAAAGCCGGGCTCGATCGTTACCGGCCGCAATTCATCGCGCGCTCGTCCATCGCTGCGAATCATCGTCGTTGGAACTTATTCGACCGTGACGGTCTTGGCGAGATTGCGCGGTTGGTCGACGTCCTTGCCCTCGATGTCGGCGATATGGTAGGCCAATAGCTGCAGCGGGATGACGTTGACGATCGGAGAGAGGAGCTCGTCGACCTTGGGAACCTCGAAAACGTGGTCGCTCACGGCGCGAATTTCACTGTCGCCGCGATTCGCTACGGCGATCACCGGCGCTTCCCGCGCTTTTGACTCCATCAAGTTCGAGATCATCTTCTCTCGCACGCGGTCGTCGGTGGCGATGCCGACGACGGGCACACTCGAATCGAGCAGCGCGATCGGTCCGTGCTTCATCTCCCCCGCGGGGTACCCCTCGGCATGGATATAGGAAATCTCTTTGAGCTTCAGCGCGCCTTCGAGCGCGGTTGGAAAATTCACGTAGCGACCGATGAATAACACGCTTTGCGCTTTTCGGAGCTCCCGGGCGACCTTTCGAATCTCATCCGAAGCGTTGAGCACCACGTCCACGGCCGCCGGTAGCAGCTTCGTGCCGTCGGCAATCTCCCGCAGCCGGCGCGCCTCGGTAGTGCCTCGCAAACGCGCAAGATAGAGCGCGAAGAGCGTGAGTGCGGTGACTTGCGAGACGTAGGTCTTGGTTGCAGCGACGCCGATTTCGGGGCCGGAGCGGGTATAGAGCATGCCGTCGGTCAGCCGCGTCAGATGGGAGCCGAGCACGTTGCAGATTCCGAGCACCCCCGAGCCCACATTCCTGGCGATTCGCACGGCCTCGATCGTATCGGCGGTCTCGCCGGATTGCGACATCGCGATGACCAGTGCGGTCGAATCGATGACGGGGTCGCCGTAGCGAAACTCACTCGCCAGCTCCATCTCGACCGGGAGATGAACCAGCGAACGTAACAGATACATGCCGACCATTCCGGCGTAGTACGCAGTACCGCAGCCGGTAATTGCGATTTTGCTGACGGTCTGCAATCGTTGCGGTGTGATCTCCCCCATTTCGGCGTCCAGGTGAACGTCGCCGTGCTTGTCGATCCGGCCGCTCAGGGTTTCCTTGATCGCCTGCGGTTGCTCGAAGATTTCCTTGAGCATGAAGTGCTTGAAACCGCTCTTCTCCGCCGACGTGCTGTCCCAGGTGATGACGATTGGGTCGCGTTCGATCCGCGTCCCCGCATAATCGGTCAAACGAAAGCCATCGCGCCCCACCACGGCTATTTCACCCTCTTGCAGAATGATCTCGCGCCGCGTGTAGGGCAAAATCGCGGGCGTATCCGACGCGACGTACATCTCGCCATCGCCGATTCCCAAGACCAACGGGCTCGCGCCGTTACGCGCGAAAACCAGATGATCCGGATCGTCGCTGGAAATCACGCCGAGCGCGTACGCCCCTCGGACGTCATGAACCGTCCTGCGTACTGCCGCCTCCAGATCGCCGTCGTAATGCAACTCGATCAGATGCGCCAGAACTTCGGTATCCGTCTCGCTACTAAAGACGTGACCCAGCTCGAGCAGTCGCGCCCGCAGGGCCGAGTAGTTCTCGATGATCCCGTTATGCACGACCGCAACGTGGCCACGGCAATCGAGATGCGGATGCGCGTTAGCGTCGGACGGTGCACCATGCGTGGCCCAGCGGGTGTGCCCCACGCCGACCGCGCCCGAGAGAGGTTCGCCGTTGTTAAGTCGCTCCGCCAATCGCGAGAGCTTACCCTCGGCCTTGGAGCCGGCCAGCTCCCCGGCCGCGTCGATCACCGCGATCCCGGCGCTGTCGTAGCCGCGATACTCGAGCCGCCGCAGCGCGTCCAAAATAATTGGCACGCTATCACGCGACCCAATGTATCCGACTATCCCGCACACTGCAGTATCCTACGCCCTCACTTAATCCCTTCGCGCGTACGGCGATACTGAATCTTGCCGTCTGCGATTTCGTCGAGGGCAATGGAAACGGGTTTGTTCGGATTGATCGTTTCCTTGTCGACGAGCGGCTCGCTCGCGAAGTACTCTCGCCGGTCGGTCGCCGGCATCTGAGCAACGCGAATCCAGTTGTTCAACTGGCGCGCGCGCTTGGTGACGATATTGACGAGGCTGAACTTCGAATCGGTGTGCGAAAGCAGCGCGTCGAGGTCCCCGAATACTGATTTACTCATGTAGCTCTTCAATAATTCCTTACGTAGACGTAGTTGGTCTCAAGACGACTCCACCCGCCGGATCGAGTCGTCGGGATATCGGTGGATGCGGAAACGTTCCGCTTGCAGGATTGCTTCCAAATCGCGAACCGCCTCCTGCGGACGGTCCTGCGCGTTGACGACGATGTAATCGAAGCGGCGGACGAACTTCATCTCCCGCTGTGCGATCTCCAAGCGCCGCGCGATCTC
>JAFAHB010000235.1 GCA_019237435.1 Vulcanimicrobiota bacterium | reverse complement strand
CTGCACACGTCGACGTTCGGCGGCAATCCGCTCGCATGCGCGGCGGCGTTGGCGACGATCAACGTCTTGATCGAAGATCGTTTGCCGCAACGCGCCGCTCGCCTCGGTGAACGCATGCTCGCGGGGCTTCGAGATGCCATCGAGGGCCACGGGACGCTGGTCGGCGACGCTCGCGGCAAAGGACTCATGATGGCGCTGGAGTTTCGCGATAACGCGACCGGCTACGAATTCGGCAAACGCATGCTCGACCGCGGCGTCCTCGTTTCGGGAACGCTCGTGAACGCGCGCACGATTCGCGTCGAACCGCCGCTGACGATCACCGAGGAAGAGGCCGACTACGTCTGCCGCTCCGCCAAAGAGAGTTTGGAGGACATGTGTCATAGCCTCGTCACCCCGAGCGGAGTCGAGGGGTGAGGGCCAACCAAAGCTGAGGTAACCTCATAATGCAAACCACCGATCGCATCGTCAACGCGGACGAAATTCTCAAGGATCTCCCGCGCATCAACGGCGTAGTGCCGATGTACGTCGACGGCAACTGGCGGCTCGCAGCCGAAGGCGATAGGCGCGAGCTAGACAATCCCGCAAACGGTCGCGTCATCGCGACGGTCGCTGAAGGCACAGCCGCCGACGCGGAAGCTGCGATTCTGGCCGCGCGTCGCGCCTTCGACGAGGGGCCATGGGGTTCGATGAGCGCCGCGGACCGGGCGGCGCTGCTCTTCAAGCTCGCCGACGCCATCGACGCGCATCGCGACGAATTCATGCGCATTGAGACGCTCAACAACGGCAAGCCGTTGCGCGAGACCGAGTACGACGCCGTCGACGCCGCGAACTGTTTTCGCTATTACGCCGGTCTGGCAACGAAGCCGCACGGCCAGACCTTCGACGTGCCGGCGCCGTCGCAAACCTTTACGGTGCGCGAGCCCATCGGCGTCTGCGGGCAGATCATTCCGTGGAACTATCCGCTCTTGATGGCAACCTGGAAGCTCGCGCCGGCGCTCGCCGCGGGGAACGTCTGCGTGCTCAAACCCTCGGAGCTCACGCCCCTCTCGGCGATTCGGCTCGCCACGCTTTTCGAGCAGTTCGAATTTCCGCCGGGCGTCGTCAACATCGTGCTCGGCGCGGGCGCGACGGTAGGCCACGCGATTGCCGCAAGCACGCTGGTCGATAAAGTGGCCTTTACGGGCGGCACCAAGACGGGTCGCAGCATCATGACCGATGCGACGACGAATCTCAAGAAAATCTCTCTCGAGCTGGGCGGCAAATCGCCGAACGTCGTCTTTGCCGACGCAAACTTCGATACCGCAGTCGATTACGCGTTATTTGGCATCTTCGCCAACGCCGGTCAGGTCTGTTCCGCCGGGTCGCGGCTGATCGTCGAGCGATCGCTGCACGATCGCTTTCTCGAGCGGCTGGTGGAGCGCACGAAGAAAATCCGTGTCGGTAACGGCTTCGATCCGCAAACCGAGATGGGGCCGATCATCTCATCCGTCCACCGCGAACGCGTCGAGGATTACATCGGTACCGGGCGCGCGGAAGGAGCGAAGCTCCTATGCGGCGGCGGGCGCCTGGGCGGAGCGCTTGCCGACGGCAACTTCATCGCGCCGACGATCTTCGACGATACTTCACCGTCGATGCGCATCGTGCAGGAAGAGATCTTCGGCCCTGTTCTCGTCGTGCAAACGTTCGAGAACGAAGCGCAGGCGATTGCGCTCGCAAACGATACAATTTATGGCCTAGCGGGCGCCGTATTCACACAAGATATTGCGAAAGCGCATCGGGTCATTCGCAAGATGCGCGCCGGAATCACGTGGATCAATACGTATCATCCGACCTACAACGAAGCGCCGTGGGGCGGTTACAAACAATCGGGCATCGGCCGCGAGCTCGGCACCTACGGCTACGACGCCTATACCGAGGTCAAGCAGATCAACGTCAATCTCGACGTGGAGCCTTCGGGCTGGTTTAGCGGCTAGCCGGTCTCTGATTTAGCGCATCTCGTTGTCGCCTCGTCCTTCGACTCCGCTCGTTCCACTCGCTTCGCTCAGGATGACACAGAGGAAGTAAACTTCGGCCCTCGCCTCCTAGATCTGCATCTAAATCACGCTCGCCTAAATTAGATCGTCGAGGTCCGCAAACGCTTCAGCGACGTCGAACCGCAGCCAGGGCATCGCGGGATGCTCGAAATGCTCTTCCTTTTTGTAGGTGCGAACGGTTGACCCATCGTGCGCGATGATGGTTCGTGCGTACGGATCCACGTCTAGGACGAGCACGGAGCCGGTTGCGAGATACCGCGCGATTTTTAGCTCGAGATAGTTCCGGTCGTTCGCCGGAGACCAGACTTCGACCGCGATGTCGGGAGAGAACGGCGGCTCTTCGCGGTCAGCCGCTGGTAGCGCGCGCAACCGTTCCATCGAAACGTAGGCGACGTCCGGCACGAACTTCGTCAGTCCGGCGTTCCCTCCGGACGGATAAACATCGAGTTCAGGTCCCACGCGTCCTCGCTTGCCCGAGCAGCGGTGCAGTATTCGGCACAGCGCGCCCTGCACCAGGCTATGGCTCAGTTTCGGGCTCACCTTGGGGTGCGGCTGTCCGTCGAGGTATTCGATTTCCGGTTGGTCGACGAGCGCTTCGGGCAGCATATCACGCATAGTATATCACGCGGTCAACGACCGCCGGCGCGAGTCCAGAAATCGAAAGTGCGTTCGGAGATGCGATTGCGATTAGATCGACGCTCTTCCTCATAAACTGCGGCGAGCGCATCAAAGAACGCTTGCGCGGCGTGCGCCTCGCCTAACAAATACAACGAATGCAAGATGCGCGTGAGGCGAAGATGGTTGTGATTTTCGGCGCGGAGCCAATTCGTGCAACGTTCCTCGTACGAACTACTTTTGACGATCGCACCGTGGCTCCACTCAAAGCCATAGAACGCGAGCATACGGTCCAGCGAACGCCGAAGGGCGGCGCGCAGTTCGGGCCGCGCCCGGAATGCCGCGATGGCGGCATCGTCGAGCCTCGGGGCCGAAGCATTCGCGCCGCTTCGCTCCGGCAGCGGAAAGAGCCATTGAATAAAGTCGTGGATATATTCCAGCCGGTCGTCGTCGAGCTGTAGTATTTCGTCGAGGAGCCGGCCACGATCGTCGCGCGCATTGCCTTCGTAGAACGCTACGATCACCGCCCCGTCGCTCGAAGGGCTCAGGGCGACGCCTTAACGTTACTTCGCAGCGGACTGATTCCGAGACGCGACAACGCGCGATCGGCGAGCACTTTGCCGCCGGTCTGACATGCCGGGCAGTAGTTCGTCTCGTTATCCGCGTAGCGGATACGCCGGATCGTGGTGCCGCATCGCGGGCAGGCCTTTCCGTAGCGGCCGTGCACGGCCATCCCATCGCGAAATGCCGTGACGCGCTCGGGAAACCCATCCTTTCCGGCATCGCACAAGCGATCGATCCATGTCCGCAGCGTCGCGCGCGTCGCGTCGAAAAGCCGCTGCCACTCTGCCGGCTGCAGCCTTTGCGTAAGCGCAATCGGGGAGAGGCGCGCCGCGTGCAAGATCTCGTCGGAATAGGCGTTACCGATGCCGTCAATGACGTGCGCGTCCGTGAGCGCGCGCTTGAGCGTGTGATTTCGCGCCCCCATCGCTTGCACGAACGCCTCCAGATCGCAGTTGAAGACGTCGATGCCCCCGCGGTCGATCGTCGCAAGCGATTCTTCGCCCTCGACGACGTGCAGGGAGGCGCGGCGCTTGCTGCCGGCCTCGGTCAAAACGAGCGACCCGTTGGGAAAGTCCAGCGCTGCAAGCGCGTTACGGCCGCCGAGCTTCGCGCCGGACGCACGCCAGTGGAGCCGTCCGGCGATCATGAGATGAACCACGAGCCAAAGATCGCCCTCGACTCCGATCGCGATGCGTTTGCCGATGCGGCGCACCTCGCGCACGGTACGACCCTCGAGCGCAGTTATCGCCGGCGACGACGTCCGCAAGAGCGCAACGCTCGCGAGTCGAACGCGCTCGAGCGTTTGACCGACGATTCGCGGCTCTAAAGCGGCGATATAGGCCGCGACGTCGGGAAGCTCCGGCATCCGCCGCCTTAAATGAGGCTCGCCACCGCCGCGATGACCGTTTCGTCGCTCTGCGGCGCGATCGTGCGCAGGTCGAGCAGCAGCCTATTTCGATCGATACGCGCGACGATCGGAGGCCTACTTGCGCGCAGCCGCTTGGCGAGTCGTTCGGGTTTGTCGGCGCCGATGGAGACGGCCACCGACGCGATTCGCTCTTGCGCGAGCGCTCCGCCGCCGATGAAGCCATCGCTGTCGATCGCTGTCGCAGCCGGTAGTCGCGCGGTATACGCGCGCGCCCGAACGCGCAGATCGTCGAGCGTCGCGGAGATCATGCGATAGATCGGAATGCGTTCGCGCCACGTGCCCTCACGGTAGAGGCGCAGCGTTGCCCCCAGCGCCGCGAGCGTCATCTTATCCACCCGTACGGCGCGCAGCAATGGATTGCTGCGCATGCGCGCGATGAGGTGCGCGTGGCCTACGAGGATGCCGGCTTGCGGCCCACCGAGCAGCTTATCACCCGAAAAGGCGACCAGCCCGACGCCGTCCGCGAGCGCTTCTTGCACCGTGCGCTCGTGCGGCACGCCGTAGGTTGCGAGGTCCGCGAGCGCGCCGCTGCCGAGATCTTCGACGACGGGCACGCCCGCGCGCCGGCCCAACGCGACCAGCTCGCGCGCTGTCGCGTCGTGAATGAAGCCTTCGATGCGAAAGTTCGACGCATGCGTGCGCAGCAGCAGCGCCGTCCGCGGCGAAAGCGCGCGTTCGAAATCTTCGATGTACACACGGTTCGTCGTGCCGGCTTCGACGAGCGTGGCGCCACTGCGCTCCAGTACGTCGGGAATGCGAAAGCCGCCGCCGATTTCGACCAACTGGCTTCGCGCGACGATGACCTCGCGCCCTTTCGCAAAGGTATCGAGCACGAGCAGCACCGCGGCTGCGCAGTTGTTGACGACGAGCGAATCTTCGGCGCCCGTAACGTCGTTCAAAACGCTCGACACGCGCACGTAGCGCGACCCTCGCTCGCCCACTTCCAGGTCATATTCGAGATTCGAGTAGCCGCGCGAAAGCTCGGCCACCGCCGCGAGCGCCTCCTCTGAGAGCGGCGCTCGGCCGAGATTCGTGTGAGCGATTATCCCGGTTGCGTTGATGACGGGCATCAGCGTTTCGTGACGCAACGACTCGAGCCGCGCGATTAGCTCACGGACGATCGCATCGTACGAACCGTCCCCGGATGCGCGCGCGCGGCCGAAGATTTCGTCGGCCGCGCCTTTCACTGCGTTTCTTCCCAGCGTCGCTTCGTACACGGCGATTCGTTCGTCGGCCAGCACCGCGTGCATGGCCGGAATAGTTTTCACGCCACGTGCTTGGAAAGCATCGACGCTACGGTGTTTTCGGGAACGTAGCCGACGATGCGGTCGACGGGCTGCCCGTTCTTGAAGAGAATCAGACAGGGGATGCCCGACACCTGATATTGACCGGCGAGGCTCGGGTTATCGTCGGTGTTGAGCTTGACGAACTTGGCCTTGCCGGCGTGCTTTTCTGCGACTTTCTCGACGATCGGTGAAAGCATCCGGCACGGGCCGCACCACGGCGCCCAAAAATCCACGAGCACCGGCTGGCTGCTCTTCAGCACCTCGGTTTCAAAATTCGATTGCGTAACGTCTGGTAGTGCGCTCATAGGGAACTAACGGTACCTCCAAGGGCTGTAATACCCTTGGACGCCCGAAAGTTTCCAAGTCGGTCGCGCTTCGTGGCGACCTGGTAGACCGTTCCGCATCCAACGCCGGCAGCCTCAGCCGTCGCCGCCTTACTAACGCGCCGCACCCGAAGTTAACGCGGCGGCCTGAAAAGCGGTTTTTTCGGTGGATTGCTCCTGGGCGACAGAATTCCGCACCACGGAATCGCGGGCGCCGGTCCTTCGCAACGCGACGCGTAATCCGGTGAGAAGCACCACATCCTTACCTTGAGCAACGTCTTGAGCCGTCGGTTCAACGCGCACGTCCGGCAGTAAACCGATCCGCTGGGTTTGACGACCGTCGGGCCAACGGACGCTTGCTCCGGAAAAATATAGTTGCAAACGACCAGGAATCGTAAAGTTCGTTACGTTTCCATCGGCGCCGACCGTCGGCGTGCCCACGAACTCCATGTTGTCGGCAGCGCGGAACATCATGCCGCTGTATTCCGCTTGGCTACCGGTCTGTTCGTTGATGAGGAGAACCGTTGGCCGCAGGTACTTTGGCTTATCGGGGTCACTCTGAATGACATCGTAACCCCTGATCATCGTGGGCAGAAAGGCGTCGGTTGTGTCGGCCGAGGCCATTCTCAGTATTAGCGGCACCTCGAACAATGAGAATTTGACCGACTCACGGGTCGTGAGCCGCGGCGCTATGGACCACGCCGTTTCCCGAGGATAGCCTCGGTCGTCGAACACGATTGCCTGAGTCTTGGCCAACGCAGCGAACATCGAATCAACCTGATCGACCGTTAACCGCGCTAAATCCACGTAGCCAACATTTCCCGCCATGATTCGATAAACGGGACCCGGCCGCGGATCGGAAGCATTGAATCTCCAGCGCCGCGTTAAGGTCAGCGTCCTCGTCGCTCCTTGCGGCGTGCGGACCAGCAGCGAGATCGTGCTGCCGTTCTCCCCAGAGACGGCCATTTGGAGCGTGCGCCATAGACTGGCTTGTGGTGTCGATGCGTTGACGTATGCCTGCCACCGCCGTATTGCCGACTGCGTCGGGTCTCCGTCGATCGCGAGAACGACGTCACCGAGCCGTGCACCGGCGCTGGATGCCTCCGAGCGATCGAAAAAGTCAGTGATTACGGCTTGACCATGCAAGTAACG
>JAFAHB010000286.1 GCA_019237435.1 Vulcanimicrobiota bacterium | reverse complement strand
CGCGGGGCAGGCAGCGCAGGTGACGATCGCCACCAACATGGCCGGCCGCGGCACCGACATCAAGCTCGGCGACGGTGTGGCGCGCAACGGCGGTTTACATATTATTGGCACCGAGCGCCACGAGTCGCGGCGAATTGACAACCAGTTGCGCGGGCGGTCGGGCCGTCAGGGCGATCCCGGCTCGTCGCGCTTCTACGTCTCGCTCGAGGATGAGGTGATGCGGCTCTTCGGCGGCGAGCGCATGACGAACATCATGGAGCGCGTGGGCTTCACCGACGAGCAGCCGATCGAATCTGGCTTGGTGACCAAATCGATCGAGCGGGCGCAGAAGAAGGTGGAGAACCACAACTACGAGATTCGCAAGCACGTCCTCGAGTACGACGACGTGATGAACAAGCAGCGCTCGGTTATCTACAGCGATCGGCGCGCCACGCTCGAGGGCAAGTTCGACTCGCGCACGTTCATGCTGCAGACGCTCGACGCTAAGGTCGATGAAGCCGTCGAGGAGAACGCGCCGGAGAACGTCCACCCGCAAGAGTGGGACCTCGGTGAGATGCTCAACGCGATTGAGCTCGTATTTCCGATCAAGCGAAGCGTGACGGTTGAAGACCTCGCCGGCAAGGATCGCGAGGAGATTCGCCGCTTATTGCGCGAGCGCGCGGCCGAGGCCTATGAAGCGAAAGAAGGCGAGGTGACGCCGGAGATTCTGCGCGTCGTCGAGCAGCGTTATCTTTTGCTTCCGATCATCGACCGGCAGTGGGTCGATCACTTGTACGTAATGGATCATTTGAAGACCGGCATCGGCTTGCGCGGCTACGGACAAAAAGACCCGCGCGTCGAGTATGAGAAGGAAGCCTTCGAGATCTTCGAATCGCTGAAGAACAACATCGCCGACGAAGCGATCAAAGGCGTCTTCCGCGTGCAGATCGAGCGGGGGCCGCCACCGCCGCAACTTCAGCCGTACGCACCTGGGGGTCCGCCGCAATTTGAACCAATCCCGTCGGGACAAATGGTGCCGCAGCCCGTCGCCGCAGGCGCCGGCAACGCGTTACCGCCGCAACAAGTCGAGCAGCTTCTCGGCCCAATGCCCGGAACCGGCCGCCGCGTGCAACAATTCCATACCAACAAAGACGACGAATCGCCGGCGAAGCCCATGCATCGCGATCAACCCAAAGTAGGGCGCAACGAAATGTGTCCGTGCGGCAGCGGTAAGAAATACAAACGCTGCCACGGCGCCGCCGCCTGAAGGGCATAGGGTTAACGGCCAAAACGGGGCCCCCTAGCGTACATCCTCGGATCCGGGACCCAGGCCCGAAAAACGCGCTAGAATAAGGCTTTTTCGCGCATCTGCCGATCGCCGGCCCGAGCGCGGCGCGTCGTGCAAACTTTGCAGCGCTGTTTGCAAAACCCCCAGCCCCTCGAAAACGTCATATGGCATTACGCCTTTTCGCGCTAAGCGATGATGCACAATCGAAAGCAATGCATTGGCGCGCTCGGCCTGCTTGCGATCACGGCGCAGGGGCGGGGCGATGAGGTCTATTTGGCGAGACTAATCGCTACGCCAAACGGAATAAAATCAACAGAGATTGCCTTGGTCGGGTTGCCACCTGCTGGCCAATTCCAAAACATCACAGTATTGCTACCCGCATTTGCAGCAACGAGTACGTTGCCCAGAACGAAGAATTGAGAATCTTCATCGGCTTGGTTCAAGGTGACCAAACCGGTTTCGATGCCTTTCTTGCCCCTGATTTCGAACCGATAGATCTTGGTCGAAAGATTCCCTATGGATAGCCGATCATGATCCCATTGAAGGCCTGCCGGATGCATCATTTCGTGCAACCTAATCGGCCTAAAAGTGCTGCTGCGGCGAGGCAGTTCGCCGTATGTATACGAAATGCTCACATTCGTGCGGCTACCGTCGATAAACAGGTTTCCTTTGTCGTCATAGATGCAATACGCTGGATACGCGACGTGAGGGTCGTAGTAATATTTCGCTAGTCCCCGCGCGCCCTGCCAAATCGCAACGTTCCCCGGACCGTAAGGGGGCAGTTGCGTATTATTCGTTACAGCCAGATTACCAGTCGTGGGGTCGATAGCGCAACCCAATGGTATATATGAGTAGCTTTCGCCCGGTCCGTCCTGCAGTATGGCGGTTGGCTTCCTCGCTCCATGTCCGTACTCGAAGATTTGAGCCGAGCCTGCTGCGTATGGTTGCGTCACGATAAACACGTCGCCAGCTTTATCGACGCACTCTCCCGCCGGCTGCCCCATATCGTTCTTAAGCTCTCCGACGAGCTTCCCACCGGGATACGAAAAGACTGCAACTTCGTTTGGTGACAAGCTTGACACGTATAGTAGGTTCTCTCGCTTGGCTCGCGGCCGCATCCACGACCCGCTGACATCGGTCTTTGGCGGCATCTGGCTCTGCGGCATCGCACCCGGCGCGCCGATCGGCGGCTGCGACCCTCTGCAGGCTGCGAGCAAAGCGACAGTCGCGCAGAGGCTAAGGGTAAAGCGGCTAGGAGCCATGGTCCTCATCTCCTTCGGCGGTTTTA
>JAFAHB010000249.1 GCA_019237435.1 Vulcanimicrobiota bacterium | reverse complement strand
TCGAGCGGCTTATCGCTCGCGACCACCCCGGCGTCGCTCCCGGCGGACGCACGATCGCCTACGTGCATTCGGAATGCCGCGAGCGTTCGGTCGTGTTGCTCCACGGCATGAGCGCGAGTCCGGCACAGTTCGAGCGCATTGCACGCGAGCTGTACGAGCGCGGACACAACGTCGTCGTGCCGCGGCTACCCCACCACGGGCATGTCGATCCCCTTTCAACGGCGATGGAACGGCTGCGCGCCGAAGAGCTCTACGAAGCCGCGACCGAGTATCTGGCGGTCGCGCGCGAGTTGGGAGAGCGCGTAACCTTCGCGGGATTCTCGCTGGGCGGTTTGCTCACCGCGTGGATCGCGCAACATCACGACGTCGATCGCGCCGTTCCGATCGCGCCCTTCTTTGGCGTCTCCTGGATTCCGCATCGGCTCATGGGGCCGATCGCCGAGCGACTGTTGCGCGTGCCGAATCGCTTTCACTGGTGGAACCCGATCCTGCGCGAACGGCAATTTCTCGCGACCAACGGTTATCCGCGCTATGCTACGCACGCGATCGGGCACTGTCATCGCATCGCCCGTGGGGTTCTCGAGGACGCTCAAGACGCGGCGCCAAGCGCCGAACACGTCATGATCGTCGTGAACGCCATGGAAGTCGCCGTGAGCAACTACGCGATTCGACGTCTGTACGAAAGCTGGCGCCGCCGGCGTCCAAGCAACGTTGAAGTGAAGACGCTCACCGGACTGCCGCTCTCGCACGACATCGTCTCGCCGATGCGCCGCTGGCGACTCGCCGATCGCGTGCACCCGCATCTGCTACGCGCCATCGATCCGGTGAGACCCGCGAGCGATTTTAATTATAGCTACGCAGCTTCGGCCACAGGATCGCCAGCGGCGCCGTAATTCCTTCGCAAACCGAAATCGGAAAGCCGTTCTCGGATGGCTGTCCCCACGGATTGGAGAACAGCGCAACGACGCGCCGCACCCGAAAGAATCGCTCGCCGCGGCCGCATTTGCCGTGGACGTCGATGACGACGTTGCCCGTGTAGCCACGCGTTCCCCAGAGCCAATACTGGTTGTCACCCGATAGAACGGGCGGCAAGCCATACTCGCTGCCGAAGAAATCGATTGCCGCGGCTTCGCCGTAATTGCTTGCGAGAATCGCCGCCTGCGCGCGCTGGCGCGGCGGAAGCGAATAGTAAATCCGCGCGACGACGCGGGCGAGCTCGCGCCAGCCGTGCATGTCGGCCCAATCAGGCGGGAGCTTTCCGATCTTCGTGCGCTCCATCTTTGCAAGCTCGACTTCGCGCGCCAGCATCGTCTGCGCGACACGATCGTAGGCGGACATCGTCTCCTCCGGCAAGACCGGCATCAACAATGGAACGAGAAGAACGCCGCACGCGAACGCGTAGACGGCGAGGCTCGCTCGCCACCAACGCGTGCCTTCCGTCCATCCTTCGATCGCCACCGCCCCGGCGGCGATCAGGATTGGGTAGACGTTGCCGGGATAGTAATCCTTTCCGTGAAACACGATCATTTCCGCTACGAGCAGAAGGTAAGCGATGCCGAGAAATCGCGCGTCCGACCTGCGCAGCAGCGCAATCAAACCGATGAACGAGATCGGCGCGAGCAGCGGGTGCACGATAAGCGCCTGGGTCGCAAGGTATTGCAGCGGCGATAGTTGCACGTTTCTGTATTCATCCGCGTCGCGCAGAAGCGTCCACATTGGATAGCCGTGCGATGCCTGCCAGATGAAGTTCGGCAGTGCGAGCGCCGCCGCGACGAACGCGCCGGCCAAGAACCACGGCGTGGCGAGTACGCGCCGTTGCGGCAGAATTAATAACGCGCCGATAAGCGCCGCGCCGAAGAATGCGACGCTGTATTTGCTCTCCAGCGCAACTCCGACGATTGCGCCGACAGCGAGCCACCAGCGCGGATCGGCACCTTTGACGATGCGCAGCACATAAAGCGCTGCAAGCGGCCAGAGCCATAGCCCGACGATGTCGGTCGTTATCACCGTACCGAAATGCATGAGGACCGGCGTTACCGCCGCGACGAGTGCAGCAAAGAATTCCGCGAACAATCCGCCGCCGAGCTCGACTGCAAGCAGGCACGTCGTATAGACCGAGGCCGCGGCAAAGAACGCGGGCACGGCACGGAGTAGGAAGAGCGAATGACCAAACACTTGCGAGGCGGCGGCCAGAAGCGGTATGAGGGGGGGTTGGTCGAGGTAGCCCCACGACGGCCGAAGGCCGCAAATCACGAAGTACAACTCGTCACGAAAAAACCCGTAATGAGGGTTCGCGACCAGATGAACGACGAGCGTGGCGAGAGCGGCGGCCAGGGGGACGGCGCGAACCGCAGACGCTGCGCGTGGGCGAAGACGCCGGCTTTGATCCTCTACCATGATCAGGAGTGGGGTGTGCCGCTCCACGACGATTCTTCCCTTTTCGAGCTGCTGGTACTCGAAGGTGCGCAAGCCGGCTTGAGCTGGGAGACCATATTGCGAAAGCGTTCGCGGTATCGCGAATTGTTTGGAGGGTTCGATCCCATCGCCATCGCGCGGATCACGCCGGCACGCGTACAACGGCTGATGCGCGATCCGGGCATCGTCCGCAATCGGGCGAAGATCGAGTCGGCGGTGGGCAATGCTCGAGCGCTCCTGCGGGTGCGTGAGGAGTTCGGAACGTTTGATGCCTACGTTTGGCGGTTCGTGCGCGGTGCACCGATCGTGAATCGGCGCAAGAACTCATCCGAGATTCCGGCCGCGACCAAAGAGTCGCAGACATTGAGCTCGGACCTGGTAAAGCGCGGCTTTCGTTTCGCCGGACCCACCATTTGCTACGCATTCATGCAGGCTGCGGGGTTGGTCAACGACCACGTGCTCGCGTGCGCCTGGCACGATTCGCCGGGGCGCGCGTTCTAAAGCGTCAGATATATCGGCGCAGCTTGGGCCATACGGTCGAAAGCGGCTGCGTAATCCCCGCGCACAGCGAGATTGGGATGTGGCGCTCGTACGAGATCGCCCACGGGTTGTCGAAATAAGCGACGAGATGGCCGCTGCGGTAAAGCCCGGGAAAATCGTGCCTTCCGCAGTCTCCGTCGACGTCGAGCACGACGTTGCCGCTGTAACCATGAGTTCCCCAAAGCCAATAATTGTTGTGCCCGGAGATGGCCGGCGGCAGGCCGTAACGCGATCCGAAGAAGTCGATCGCCGCGGCTTCGCCGTAGTTGCTCGCGACGATTGCAGCCTGATCCCGCTGGGGCGCGGGCAGTGCGTAGTAGATGGTCGCGACGACGGAGACGAGCTGTGGCCAGCCATGCATATCGGCGAAATCCTCGGGCAGAGCTGCGGTACGTCCGTGCTCCGTCGCCATTGCGGATCGCGGTATGTGAAGCGCTCGCGAGACGAACGCCGTATACGCGACGAGCGCCGGCTCGGATAAAACGGGAAGCACGAGCGGCGCAAAAAAGATGCCGGCTGCAACC
>JAFAHB010000083.1 GCA_019237435.1 Vulcanimicrobiota bacterium | reverse complement strand
TAATAGCAATCCAGTTCGCCCTGATGCCAGCTGCGCGTTGGCGTGATGATGCCGTTCCCATGCTCGTCGCCGCGCATTGACGAGGGAATGTCGAACGCGTAGCTCTTCGTCGATGATTCGCGCGAGGCCGGATCGATGGTCGGAATCGCGTGCGGATCGTTTTGCTCGTTGAGCTGAGCGACTTCGCGGGCAAAGCCCGCCTCGTCACGCTCGATTTTCGAGGGCATGATCGGCTCGTGGTGGACTTCGGGCGGTGCGGGGACGGTCGTCTCTCTAGCGATTTCGCGGCGCTGCGGTGCCGCCGGCGCCGATTGATGCTGTCGTACGGGTCTAACTCGTCGTGGCGGCGGCGCCGGCGTGCTCAAGATTTCCTTCTTAATGGTAACGAGCTTCGTCTGCGAAACGAGCTCTCTCTCACCCCGCACGACAAGGAGCTTCGCAACCGCGGCAAACAGCAGCGTCAAAACGACGAGATGAATGGCCGCCGACGCCACGGTCGAAAGAGCAAACGCGCGCCGGCGCCGGTCGAGCCTACCGGAGATCAGCCTTCGTCACCCCGAGCGGAGTCGAGGGGCGCCGTAGAGCGCTGACACAACTCGACGAGAACTCCACCCGTTGCTTTCGGGTGCAGAAACGCGATCAGAGCCCCGTGCGCGCCCTTGCGCGGACGCTCGTCGATCAACCGCACGCCGGCCGCTTTCAGCTCGGCAAGCTTCGTCTCGATGTCGGCCACGCGATATGCCGTATGATGCAGCTTTGCGTCGGCGTCGCCGCGATACCGTGCGACCGGAGAACTCTCATCCAGGGGCAGCAGCAGCTCGACGAAGGACTCCCCCGCTTTCAAGCCTACGGTCTCCACGCCTTGATCGTAGACGACCTCCCTAAATACTTCCTTGAAGCCGAGCGTCTGCGTGTAGAACCGCACCGTCGCATCTAGGTCTTTGACGACGATCGCGACGTGATCGATAACCATTGCGGCTACGCTACCACCTCTTTCGAGCGGTACGTCCCGAAGATTTCGCGCAGTACGCTGCAAATTTCGCCGAGGGTCGCGCCCGCGTCGACGGCGTCGATGAAGTACGGCATGAGGTTCTCGCTGCTCGAGGCTGCGGATCGCACTTGCGCCAGGTGCCGATCGACGAGCGCGGCGTCGCGGCCCGAACGAAAGTGGGCGAGTCGTGCAACTTGTTCGTGCTCGACGCGCTCGTCGATCCGCTGTAGCGGAATCTCTTCGGTGCGATCGCTCTCGGCAAATTGGTTCACGCCGACAACCACGCGTTCGCCGCGCTCGACCGCTTGCTGCGCGACGTATGCCGACTCCGCGATGCGCGCCTGCATCCACCCGCTCTCTATCGCGGCAATGCTGCCTCCCATTGCGTCGATATCGCCGATGATCGTGCGCGCCCGCGCCACGAGCTCCGCCGTCAGCGTCTCGACGTAGTACGATCCGGCGACTGGGTCGACAACGTCGGCGACGCCCGATTCGTACGCGATGATCTGCTGGGTGCGCAGCGCCGTCTTCGCACTCTCGGCAGTCGGCAATGCCAGCGCTTCGTCTTTGCCGTTGGTGTGTAACGATTGCGTGCCACCGAGAACTGCCGCGAGCGCCTGCAGCGTTACCCGAACGACGTTGTTTTCGGGCTCTTGCGCCGTGAGCGTCGAGCCGCCCGTTTGCGTGTGAAAGCGCAACATCTGAGAGCGCGGGTTGCTGCAGCCGAACTCGTCGCGCGTGATGTGCGCCCAGAGGTAGCGAGCCGCGCGGAACTTGGCGATCTCTTCGAAGAAGTCGTTATGCGCGTTCCAGAAGAAGGAGATGCGCGGAGCAACGTCGTCGAGCGCGATCCCGGCATCGCGCGCCGCCCGTAAGTACGCCTTACCATTGGAGAGGGTAAATGCGATCTCTTCCACGGCGGTCGAACCGGCTTCGCGAATATGGTAGCCTGATATCGAAATCGCGTTCCATTGCGGAACTTCGCGAGCGCAGTACGACATCACGTCGGTTACTAGGCGCATCGACGGTTTCGGAGGATAGATGTACGTGCCGCGCGCCACGTACTCTTTCAGGATGTCGTTCTGCACGGTGCCGCCGAGTTTGTCGAACGGAACTGCGCGGCGGCGGGCGACGGCAAGAAGCAGCGCCAGCAGAATCGATGCGGGTGCGTTGATGGTCATCGAGACCGTCACGCGCTCGAGTGGAACGCCCTCCAAAAGCGTCTCCATATCGGCGACCGAATCGATCGCGACGCCCACTTTGCCGACTTCGCCGCGCGCTTGGGGCGCGTCGGAATCGTAGCCGAGCTGCGTCGGCAGATCGAACGCGACCGAGAGCCCCGTCTGTCCGCGCTCTAACAAATATCGGTAGCGCGCGTTCGATTCGGCAGGCGTGCCGAATCCCGCATACTGCCGCATCGTCCACAGCCGCCCGCGATACATGTCCTTGCGAATTCCTCGCGCATACGGGAACTCTCCGGGCTCGCCTACGTTTTCCGGCGGCGTCTCGGCGGCATCGTAGACCGGCTCAATGGGAATCCCGGAGTCGTTAACCTCGCGCGCCATCGGCATCTAGACTACGCCGTGGCTTGGCAGGGCGCCCGCCCAAAATCGGCCAAGCCGTCGGTCGTGTTGGCAGCCATCGCACCGCTCGTTGCGGCAATTTCGCTACAAGCGGCGCTCGACGCGCGCGCCGGCGGAGCTGCCGGAACGGGCATCGCCGTGGGCGTGATAGACCACGGTGCGGCAAAGATCTACGTCGCCGGCAACGCCGGAAACGGCCGTCCGGTCGACGAGCGCACCCTGTTCGAAATCGGCTCGGTTACAAAAACCTTCACGGCTACGGCGTTAGCCGTCATGACGTTGCACGGCGACGTCACTCTCAACGATCCCATCTCGAAATATCTGCCGCCCGGCGTGCGCGCGCCGAGCCGAAATGGCAGAGCGATCACGCTGCTCGATTTAGCCGAGCAACGCTCCGGATTGCCGCGCCTGCCGACGAACATGGACGATGTCGGCGGCGACGATCCATATGCCGACTACACCAATGCGGACATGTACGCGTTCTTGAACGGCTATACGCTCACGCGCGATCCGGGTGCAAGCTACGAATATTCGAACTACGGCGTTGGTTTGCTCGGCCAGCTGCTGGCAAATCGCATGCAGACGACCTATCCGCAGCTCGTGCAGAATCTGGTGCTCGCCCCCCTTGGGATGCATCAGACCGGCGTCATGATGACGAACGAGCCCGATCCCGCGTTGCTCGCCGTGGGGCACGACTTGAGCGGGGCGGTAGTGGCGACGTGGCACGCGCAGTCGATCGCTCCCGCGGGTCAGATCGCGTCGAACCTCGACGACATGCTGAAATACCTGCGCTGCAACATGGGCCACGGTCCGCTCGCACGAGCCTGCCTGTTTGCGCAGCAGCCGCGCGCGCAGGGGCCGCCGGAGCATCGCATTGGCCTTATCTGGAACGTCAACTCCCAGACCGGCAACATCAGCCACAGTGGCGATACGTATGGCTTTCATGCGTTCGTCGCGATTTCGCGCGATCGCCAAACCGGCGTCGTCGCCCTCAGTAATGGACCGGCCGTTGACGACATTGCGGTGCACGTTATGGCGCCTTCGTATCCAATCGCCGGCTGCCCGTCGTCGGTGCCGACCTCGGAGACCGACCCTTCCTCGTACGCCGGAGTTTACTGCAATCGGAGCGGCGGTATGACGTTTTCGATAAGGACGGCGACGAAGCCCGACGAGCTCTCGATCGCGCTATTGCCGCAGCCTGCCCAAAACGTACTCCGTGTTGCGACAGACACATTCTACGCGGCGCAGTACGGTGCGAGCTTCGTATTCATCCGCGACCGAGGGCAGATCATCGGACTATGGCTGATGCAATACGGTGAGTTGATTCCGGCGGTGCGGCTGGGCTCGCATGGTGATCCGTTGGTCACGCAGCTCGCCTCGCCGTTCCCGTCCACCATCCCGCTGGACGCGGCGCGGCTGGAACAATACGTTGGAACGTATACCGCGCAGGGCCTTGGAGCGTTCACGGTAACGCTGCGCGACCGCGCGCTCTACGTGCAACTGACCGGCCAGGCCGCGGTGCCTGTTTACGCGTCGGCGATTGACCAGTTCTTTTACAAAATCGTTGACGCTCAAATCGAGTTCAATCGCGACGCTGCGGGACGCATCACATCGTTGACGCTTCATCAAAACGGTCAAACCATCACTGCAGCCCGAGCAAAACCCTAGCAGCTCTATCGTCGATGCACTTCCACCTCGTCACCCCGAGCGGAGTCGAGGGGCGCGATCGTCATCAGCGGCGCGCCGCTTTCGACGCTCGACCCGGCACCGGCCATGATCGCCGTGACGGTTCCGCTGCGATGCGAGCGTACTTCATTCATCATCTTCATCGCCTCGATAACGGCGACCACTTGACCTTCGGTTACGCGATCGCCGCGGCTGACACGTAGCTCCGCGATAATGCCGTGCATCGGCGAGCTTATAGCATCGCCGCTCGCACTGCCGCCCGCCCGGCGAAGCGACGCCAATCGCGGCGCCGTTCTGCGCTGGACCCCGCTCGCCCGAGTCGATGCGGCCGGGGTCCGTTTGACGGGGCCGTTTCTTGCACTCGGCTGCCACGTGCGTGCGAACGCTTCGAGCGTTGCGGTGCCATAACTCCCATCGATGACCGAAGGAAGATCGCACAGCGTGCGCAGGACGGACAGCGTCGTAGGGATCCCTTCGATTGCATATTCGTCGATTGCACGGCGCAGTCGAGCGATGGCCCGGTCGCGCGAAGGTGCCCAGACAACGAGCTTGGCAACCAGCGAATCG
This sequence comes from Vulcanimicrobiota bacterium, assembly GCA_019237435.1. Taxonomy (GTDB): domain Bacteria; phylum Vulcanimicrobiota; class Vulcanimicrobiia; order Vulcanimicrobiales; family Vulcanimicrobiaceae; genus Cybelea. Next base: position 3,034 of record JAFAHB010000083.1, on the reverse strand, counting down.
TATTCGCGCGGGATCGTCCAACCGGCGTACACCGCCGAATCGAGACGAACGCCCGGCCCCGCGGGCTCGCGATACCGGGTAATCGTACCGGGTGCAGGCTGGAAGTCGCGTGTGGGATCCTCCGCGTTGACGCGCGCTTCGATCGCAAAGCCGCGGAAAACAACATCATCCTGCGTGAACCCGAGCGGCTCGCCGGCGGCAGTCCGAATTTGCTCGCGAACGAGGTCGATGCCGGCGACCATCTCGGTGACCGTATGCTCCACCTGGATGCGCGTGTTCATCTCAAGGAAGTAAAATGCGTCGCCGGCGACGAGGCACTCCATCGTGCCGGCCGAGTCGTAGCCGATCGCCTTTGCCGCGCGAATGCCCGCTTCGCGCATCGCAGCGCGCAGCGGGTGCGGTAGCTGCGCCGGGGTTTCTTCCCAGAGTTTCTGATGGCGCCGTTGCAAAGAGCAGTCGCGCTCGCCGATATGCACGACGTTCCCATGCTTATCGGCGAGCAACTGAAGCTCGACGTGCTTGGGGTTCTCGAGATAGCGTTCGGCGTAGATCGTGCCGTTATTAAAATAGGCCTCGGCTTCGCGGCGAGCGGTTTCGAAAGCGGACTCGATCTCCTGCACCGAATGCGCAACTTTCAGGCCCTTCCCACCGCCGCCGCCGGCAGCCTTGAGCGCGAGCGGTAATCCGTACTCTCGTGCTGCGGCGTGTGCGGCGGCGACGTCGGCAACCGGCGCCGTGCCGCCCGGCACGACCGGGACGCCTGCTGCCTGCATCGCTCGGCGCGCCCGAAGCTTATCGCCCATCGCTTCGATTGCGTCGGCGTGCGGGCCGATCCACACGAACCCCGCGCCGACGACACGCCGCGCGAAGTCGGCATTCTCTGAGAGAAAACCGTAGCCAGGGTGAATTGCGTCGGCGCCGGCGCGTCGCGCGCACTCGATCAATTTTGCGACGTTCAAGTAGCTCTCACTCGGTGCAGCGGGCCCGAGACGAAGGGCCTCGTCGGCGAGCTGCACGTGGAGCGCCGCTTGGTCGGCATCGGAGTATACGGCCACGGTGCCGATCCCCATCTCACGCGCCGTGCGAATCATACGAACCGCGATCTCGCCGCGATTCGCAATAAGAATCTTATGAATCAAACGCTGGTGTCACCCCGAGCGGAGTCGAGGGGCACAAACAGCCCCATCCCATGATACCCCGCATCGACGAAATGCACGTCCGCGGTGACCGCGCCGGCGAGATCGGAAGCGAGAAAGACGGCCACGTTGCCGATATCTTCGGGGGTTACGTTGCGGTGCAGCGGCGCGACCTTTGGAACGAGGTCGAGGATTCTTGAAAATCCGCCCACTTGCCGCGCACTGGCCGTCTTTATCGGGCCGGCCGAGATCGCGTTGACGCGTATGCCGCGTTCGCCGAGGTCGAACGCCAGGTATCGAACCGAGGCTTCGAGCGCCGCCTTTGCGATGCCCATCAAGTTATAGTTCGGAACGATTTGCGTCGCGCCCAGGTACGTCATCGCCATGATTGACGCCCCGTCGCGGAACGAATCGCGCAGCGCCTGGACCAGCGCGATCAGCGAGTACGACGAGACGTCGAGCGCGAGCGAAAATCCGTCGCGCGACGTCTCGAAGACTTTGCCCGCCAAGTCTTCCTTATTCGCGTATGCTATCGAATGCACGAGCACGTCGAGATCGCCAAAATCGGCCGAGAGCCGCCGGCACATCGCCTGGAGCGACTCGTCGCTGGAGACGTCGCACTCGACCGCCGGCCCTTCGCCAAGCTCGGCTGCGAGTTTTTCGACCTCGCCGCGCACGCGGTCGCCTTGATAAGTCAGCGCGACCTGCGCGCCGTGCTCGTGCAGCTTGCGCGCGATGCCGGTCGCGATCGACCATCGATTGGCAACGCCCGTGACGAGGGCACGCTTCCCATCAAGCAGTCTCACGCTACGAATCCTCTGAGAAAGAAGGTGACGCCCACGATTCCGGCCGCCAAACTGACATACCATGCCGGTATCGACCGCGCCAGGGCTGCAACCGCGCCGAGAGCGATCCCGACCTGCAGCAGCGCTACGGCGTATTCGAAGGAATGGTGCCGGCGCACTTCGTCGGCCGAGTCTTCCTGAAGCTTGCGCGCCGCCGCCGAGAGCGATGCTTCCTTAATAGCCTCTTTCGCGATCTCGCTGCGGTAAGCGCGAAACCGCGCGGAGTTTGACGCTCCGCGATCTACCAAGCCGTCCGATGCAACGGTATAGATGTGTTCTTTTTGGCGGCTGGCCTGGTATTCGTTCCAAGTGTCCGAAGCCTGAATCTGGTGGATGAGCGCTTCGTTGATGAGGTCGCCGGAGCGCAGCGCCGAAATGGCGGCCACGACCGCGAAAATCGCGGCACTCAAGCCCACGTACTTTAGCCACGGTGGAATGCGTTCGGCCTCGCGTGCTTCCGCGATTTGGTCTTGAAGCTTGTCGGTATCTACTTCGATCTCGTCGGGCATTCACTACTCCCGTTCGTAACGTTACAACGGAATGTTTCCATGTTTGCGAGCCGGCGCCGAAACTCGTTTGTCCTTGAGCATCTCGAGCGCCCGCGCTACGGCGCTGCGAGTATGGCGCGCTTCGATGACGTCGTCAACGTAGCCCCGTTGCGCGGCGATATAGGGGTTGGCAAACCGCTCGGTATACTCATCGATCAGCTCTTGCATCTTTGCCTCTGAATCCTTGGCGGCCGCGAGCTCGCGCCGAAAGATCGTCTTGACGGCGCCCTCGGCACCCATTACGGCGATCTCCGCCGTCGGCCACGCTAGATTGACGTCGGCGCGAATGTGCTTGCTTGCCATAACGTCGTACGCGCCGCCGTAGGCTTTGCGCGTGATAACCGTGATCTTGGGCACCGTTGCCTCGGCGAAGGCGTAGAGCAGCTTTGCGCCTTGTAAGATGATCCCGCCGTACTCCTGATCCGTGCCCGGCAGAAAACCCGGCACGTCGACGAAGGTCACCAGCGGGATGTTGAAGCAGTCGCAGAAGCGCACGAAGCGCGCC
>JAFAHB010000315.1 GCA_019237435.1 Vulcanimicrobiota bacterium | reverse complement strand
GCCCTTACGGGTGCCGTGAGCCCCCTGGCTCTCGTCGTGGCCTCGGAAGCCGTTGGGAGCACATCGGATTGCAATTGGGAAGTTTGTACGCCGCCGCCGGAGCCTTTGTTGCCGCATTAGCGTCAATCATGGTCTATCATGCCGTCGTCGTTCGACCGGAAGCCGAAAAGTTGCGAGCGTCGCTCGACGTCCATGATGGCTTGCTCGCCGGAGGGAACGGCAGAGCATCGGACCGGCTGGCCGCACTGGAAACCGCACGAATCGGGGACAAGTCTTCGATGGACCGGATCGAGCAGCGCGTACGTGAGTTGGAAGCGCTGGCGGCAACCGACGTGTCGGGAACCGGCTTTATTCGGTACGACGCCTTTGCCGGGGCCGGAGCAGGCCTGTCGTATGCATTGGCGCTCCTCAACCGTAAAGGCGACGGAGTCGTGCTCACCAGCATTTACTCGCGCGAAGATACGCGGACGTTCGGAAAACCGGTCGAAGGTTTCAAGCCCACCGTCCAGGCCTCTGATGAAGAGCTCGAAGCGATCGAGCGAGCGCGGATTCGGAAATAGTAGGACTGCCGCCGGTGAATGCGCTCCTTTGCGATTTTGCGACAGCGTTGTACTACGCGGTCAATGTCTACACGCTGCTGCTGCTGGTCTACGCCGTGGTCTCCTGGATCCCGGATCTGCGCCGCGGGCGCTGGGTTTATTACTTGGCTTCCGTTATCGAACCGGTGCTGATGCCGATTCGCCGCGTCATCCCGCCGCTCGGCGGCCTGGATTTGGCGTTTCTCGTATTGCTGCTGGTATTGCAGCTGCTCGTTCGCCCCGCGGTCGCGCACCTAGCCTTCAACAGCTGCATTCCGCTGTATTGAGACGTTAAGGCGAGCCAATTGGCGCTGAAAGCGGAACGGCCGCATCGGGTCGAGGTCGCCGGCAACGTGCGCAACTTCTGCATCATCGCGCACATCGATCACGGCAAGACGACGCTATCGGATCGCTTGCTCGAGATCACGCGAACCGTGGACGTGCGCGAGTTGGAGGAACAAGCGCTCGACGCGATGGAGCTCGAGCGCGAGCGCGGGATCACGATCCGGATGCACCCCGTCACGCTCGAGTACCGTGCGCAAAACGGTGAGGTCTACCGGCTCAATCTGATCGACACGCCGGGCCACGTCGATTTCTCATACGAGGTCTCGCGTTCGCTTGCGGCATGCGAAGGGGCAGTGCTCATCATTGACGCCGCGCAAGGCATCGAGGCTCAGACGCTCGCGAACTATCATCTCGCGCTCGAGCACGACCTTACGATCATCCCCGTCATCAATAAGATCGATCTGCCCGCCGCGGATCCGCAGCGAGTGATGGGTGAAGTCGAGGAGCTGCTGGTGATGGAGAAGAGCGAGTGTATTCTGGCCAGCGCCAAGAACGGGGTGGGTATCGAAGAGATCCTCGAGGCTATCGTTCATCGAATACCGCCGCCGAAGGGACATCGCGATCGCTTGCGGGCGCTCGTCTTCAACGCTCAGTTCGACCCATACCGCGGCGTCGTGAGTTACGTGCGTGTCGTCGACGGAGCGCTCTCTCCGGGGACGCGTTTTATGTCGATGGCGCACGAGCGCGTTTTCGAGTGTACCGAGGTGGGGATCTTCGCTCCGCAGATGCGCGCGACAAAGGCGCTGCAGCTAGGCGATGTCGGCTACGTGATCGCGAACATAAAGTCGCTGGGCGAGATCGACGTCGGCGACACGATTACGTCGGCAACGGACCCGGCGCACGTGGCGCTGACGGGCTATCGCAAAGCCGTGCCGATGGTGTACTGCGGTCTCTACCCCAACGAAGGCGAGTACGACGGGCTGCGCGACGCGCTCGAAAAGCTCAAGCTCAACGACGCGGCGCTCGTTTACGAGCCTGAGAGCTCGGTGGCGCTGGGCTTCGGATTTCGTTGCGGATTTCTGGGATTGCTGCACATGGAGATCGTACAGGAGCGGCTCGAACGCGACTACGGCCTCGATCTCATCGCCACGTCGCCATCGGTAGTCTTTCGCGTGGTTCGCACCGACGGCGCGACGCTGACCATCGACAATCCGTCGAAGCTGCCGGCGCCCAACGCCACCCGCTCGGTCCAAGAGCCCTACGTCAAGGCGACGATCATTTCACCGCCCGATTACGTCGGCGCCATCATGGAGATCACGCAAAGCCGGCGCGGCACGCTCGCGAATATGGAGTATCTGCACGACGGACGCGTCATCTTGACCTATGAGATGCCGCTGATCGAGGTGATCGTGGACTTCTTCGACGCGCTGAAATCGCGGACGAAAGGATACGCCTCGCTCGATTACGAGGTGATCGAGTATCGCGAGGGGGACCTTGCGAAGCTGGAGATCCTGCTCAACGGCGAACCGGTAGACGCACTCTCGTTTATCGTCGCGCGGGATAAGGCGGTGACGCGCGGGCGAGCCCTCGTGGAGAAGCTCAAAGAGTTAATTCCGCGTCAGCTCTTCGAGGTGCCGCTTCAGGCGGCGATCGGCGGAAAGATCGTCGCTCGCGAGACGGTCAGTGCCATGCGCAAGAACGTGCTCTCGAAGTGCTATGGCGGCGACATCACGCGCAAGCGCAAGCTGCGGGAAAAGCAGAAGGTCGGCAAGGAGCGGATGAAGCGCGTCGGCAAAGTGGAACTGCCGCAGGAGGCGTTTATGGCAGTCTTGCGTCTAGGCTCGTGAAAACGTACGTCGCGACGAACAACGCGGGAAAGCTGCGCGAGCTCAAAGCGCTGCTCGCGAAGTCGCCGCTGCAGATCGTCACGCCGCGCAAACGATTCGAGCTCGACGTCGTGGAGAGCGCACCGACCTACGCGGGCAACGCGTTGCTCAAAGCGACGGCCCTCGCAAATGCCTTGCGAGACCGGCATCTCTCGGCAGCGGTGCTCGCCGACGACAGCGGCTTGGAGGTCGAGGCGCTGGCGGGCAGACCTGGAATCCACTCCGCTCGCTACGGCGGACCCGACCTCGCATGGCCGGCTCGTCGCGCCGGGCTGCTCGCCGAGATGCGCGGCGTTCCACCGTACCGGCGGGGCGCGCGGTTCGTCTGCGCGCTCGTGCTGATCGCGCCGAATCGCGAGCCGATCACCGCGATTGGCGAAGTTCGCGGCTACATTTTGGAAAGCGAGACCGGAACCGGGGGCTTCGGTTATGATGCGATTTTTTTGTATCCGCCGGCGGGGCGCAGCTTTGCCTCGCTTAGCGAGAAGGAGAAGAACGCCGTCAGTCATCGGCACAACGCCGCGGAAGCGCTGCTGGCAACGCTCCACGGGATCGCCGGGCCATTGTTGTCAGTGCCGTCCTCAGCCGTATCGCCCGGAGCGGAGCCGAGGGGCGAAGCACCCTGAGTGAGATTACCGTCGCGTCGCTCGACGACGTACGCGCGATCGGCCGGCGACGGAACCTGGATGAGATCTCGCTTCGAGTGTCGTTGCAGTCGGCCGAGCGAGGCGCGGCGTGGGTTGCGCGTGACGAGCGCGAAATCGTCGGAATCGCCGCTGCGCACGATTCAGAGGAAGAGCGCTACGTCGGCGATCTATTCGTTGAGCCTTCGTATCGCGGGCACGGCGTAGCGAGCGAGCTGCTATCGGCAGCCTTCGAAGGCGGCGCGGATCTTTCTCGCGCGACGCTCGTCGATCCGAGCGATCCTGCCGGAATCGCCGTTGCTTTGCGATTCAATGCGGCCCCGCGCGACACGCTGCTTCGCTTCGCCGGCGCGATGCCTCGACAGGAGGCACTAGCGAACATGGCGGCCGGCGAGTATCGTTTTCAAGTCGAAACGATCGATGCCGCCGAGCATGGCCCGTGGCTAAATGAGCTGGACCATCGCGCACGCGGCACCGCTCGGCCCGGCGACCACGCGCGGTTCGCACGCGCGGCTTGCGGCAACGCGTTTATCTTGAACGGCGAGTTCGTGGGCTATGCGTATGTTTGGCCCGACGGGCGGATCGGCCCGCTGGCGTGCGCCTCGGAGGCCTACCTCGTGCAGATCTTTGCCTACGCGCTCGTGACGCTGGAGCGCTCGTACTCGGCGTCGTGGTGCACGCTGGTGGTGCCCGGCTCGAATCGCCGCGTGGCGCGCGCCGCACTGCGCGCCGATCTCCGAATCGAGGAGGTATTTTTGTTCGCATCTGACGGATCGGTGGCCGATTTGTCAACGTACGTCGCCTATCATCGGCTGTTGCTCTAAGCAAATCTGTTAGTCTCGTAGCAGTGTGCAATACAGTTGGCACAGTGCGATGCGACACTTGACAAATGAAGCTATGTTACACCTGCAGAAAAGTTCTTCCACTCGACTCATTTACTCCATCCGTGGCGCGACGTCGTAAAGGGGGCCTTTGTAAACCGTGTCGCGCCTAATATGGAAAATGCTACTACCACAAGAACAAGTCGCTGATTAACCGGAACCGTATACTGAAACAGCGTCGTTACCGCGCACGTAACAGAGAGAGGATCGCGGAATATCTTACTACTCATCCATGCGTAAACTGCGGCGAGGCGGACCCGAGAATCTTGGAGTTCGACCAGGTTCGCGGAAAGAAGGAGAGAAACGTCGCGGATTTCGCGCGACAGGGGACAGCTTGGCAGAGGATTGTTTTGGAAATCGCGAAGTGTGAAGTACGTTGCGCGAACTGCCATCGCCGAAAGACCGTCGAACAGCTGAGATGGCCGCACAAAGTCGGGACGTAGCTCAGCTTGGTAGAGCGGTGCGTTTGGGACGCACAGGCCGCTGGTTCGAGTCCAGTCGTCCCGACCAAAATCCTTGTGTGGTATGGTAGCGTCGACGCGCGCCCGTGGTCTAAGTGGATAAGGCACGAGTCTTCTAAACTCGAAGATGGGGGTTCGATTCCCTCCGGGCGCATGCTCTTGTGATACAATCGCGTTTCGTGGTGACTGTAGCTCAGCTGGTTAGAGCGTCGGTCTGTGGAACCGAAGGCCGCGAGTTCAACTCTCGTCAGTCACCCCAAAAGCTGCCGGAGGACGTCAAGAGAAAATTTAGTACATCGTGGAAGCAGCCGACGTAACGAGCGCCTTTAGCTCAGTCGGTAGAGCAGCGGCCTTTTAAGCCGTTGGTCCCGGGTTCGAGTCCCGGAGGGCGCAGGTCGTGCACCGCTAGCTCAATGGTAGAGCAGCTGACTCTTAATCAGTTGGTTCGGGGTTCGAGTCCCTGGCGGTGCAAAGCATCTAAAGAGAAGCCCTCCGCAAGACGCGATCGCAGGCGTGATGAGGTGTGGTTCGACCGCAAAGCCCTGCAAGCGTCGTTTAGCGAAAGGAAAAGCACCCGGTACGTTCTATCTATCGGGGTCGCCGGGCAAGTGGCGGAACTGGCAGACGCGCTGGATTTAGGTTCCAGTGGGGCGACCCGTCAGAGTTCGAGTCTCTGCTTGCCCACCAGCCGCGGCGCCACCGTACATTTTTAACCCGAGCGAGGATTTTTGGCGGTTTGGTTATCGGGTCGAGCGGCGTGTGAATGCGCGCGGAGCCACGAGGGCGAGAGCGCGCAGAGGCGAGTGCCGCAGAGCGTACGACACGCTCTGCAAACGTCCGCGAGACCCGGATAACCAAGAGCCGAGAATACGAGCGAGATAGCGCGGAAGTAGCTCAGTGGTAGAGCATCGCCTTGCCAAGGCGAGGGTCGCGAGTTCGAATCTCGTCTTCCGCTCCACGCTCTCGCGGTCGATTCGGCCAATGACCAACGCCCAGCCGGGGTGGCCACTTTTGCAAGAAGCTTAACGCTGGGAGCGCGAAGGGAGGGCCGTGGCGGAATCTACGGTCACCCACCTAACGCCGACTCAAGTGGCGCTCGAATTTTCGGTTGCCGGTCCGGACATTGCCGCAGCCGAGGACCGCGCGTTTCGACGTCTGGCCAAGAACGTTCGTCTGCCGGGATTCCGCAAAGGAAAAGTCCCCCGCCGGGTTTTCGAGCAGGCCTATGGCCGCGACGCCGTCACCAATGAGGCGGTCGATGAAGTCGTTCCGCAGGCCTACTCCAACGCGCTTCGAGAGCACGACCTCGATCCGGTCGAACGCCCGAGTTTCGAGGTCCTCGAGGAGGCCGAAGGCCGGCCTTCCCGTCTCAAAGCAACGGTAGAAGTACGCCCAGCGATTTCGCTGCATGCATACAAAGGCGTGACCGTGTCGCGCCCCTCGTTTTCGGTCACCGACGACGACGTCGATCGCAGCCTCGAAGCGCTGGCGAAGGAGCGGGCGACGCTCGTGCCCGTCGAGCGCGAAGCTCGGCTTGGCGACGTCGTGACGATCGACTACGAGGGGAAGATCGCCGGCGAGCCATTCGAGGGAGGCCGCGGAGAGGGCGAGA
>JAFAHB010000223.1 GCA_019237435.1 Vulcanimicrobiota bacterium | reverse complement strand
TGGCAGCCGTCTTTCTTGCGGACTTCGCGCCGCGTTGGCTCGCCGCGCCGCTCTCGTTTCTCATCGAGCTGCTGGCCGCGGTGCCCAGCGTCGTCTACGGCTTGTGGGGACTCTTCGTGCTGGCACCCTTCGTGCGTACGGCAATCGGACCGGCGCTGCAAAAAGTGCTGGGCTGGACGCCGCTCTTTTCCGGACCGATCTACGGTGTGGGACTGCTGACGGCGGGAATCATTCTCGCCCTCATGATCGTTCCGACCGTCACGGCGATTTCGCGCGATGTCATCGCTGCAATTCCGCGTGACCTGCGGGAAGCGTCGATGGCGCTCGGTACGACGAAATGGGAGACCGCGACGAGAGTCGTGCTGCCGGCGGCGCGCGTCGGAATATTCGGCGCTTGCGTGCTCGCATTGGGCCGCGCCCTCGGCGAAACGATCGCCGTAACGATGGTCATCGGAAATCGCCCGGAGATCTCGGCCTCGCTGTTCGCGCCGTCGTATACGCTTGCGAGCGTGATTGCCAATGAGTTCACCGAGGCGACGACCAGCATTTATATCAGCGCGCTGATCGAGCTCGGACTCATTCTTTTCGTCGTCAGCGTGATCGTCAACGCGCTCGCACGTTTGATGATCTGGAGCGTACGGGGATCGACGTGACGGTCGCCGCGCTGCGCTACGGACGGCTTAAGCGGCGCCGAGCCTACGGCTGGCTCGGAATTGCGCTGGCGCTCTTCTGTGCGGTGCTTGCAGCGGGCGCGTTGCTCGCGATCTTGGGTTACGTCGTCGTGCAAGGCGTCGCCGCGATCAACTGGGATTTTCTGACGCAGCTGCCGCATCCGATCGGCGTGCCGGGCGGCGGCGTCGCCAACGGCATCGTCGGCACGTTTATCATCATCGCGACCGCTATGGCAATTGCGGTACCGATCGGTCTGTTGACCGGAATTTATTTGGCGCTCTTCGGACGCGGACCAATTCCAGAAGCCTTGCGATTTCTTTCCGACGTGCTTTCGGGCGTACCGAGCATCGCGATCGGCCTTTTCGCCTACGCGGTGCTGGTCGCGCCGCTCAAACACTTCTCAGCCTTTTCGGCGTCGTTCGCCTTCGCGATGCTGATGTTGCCGCTACTCGTGCGTACGTCCGAACAGGCGATTCGCTCGGTTCCGCAAACGGTGCGCGAGGGCGCGCTCGCACTCGGAATGTCAAACTTCCGCGCAACCGTAGGGATCGTGCTTCCGACGGCCCGCCCGGCGATCATCACCGCGCTGCTGCTGGCCATTGCGCGCGTGACGGGAGAGACTGCACCGCTGCTCTTCACCGCATTCGGCAGTCAGTATTGGGAGCTCAATCCAAACAATCCTATGGCGGTGTTGGCGCTGCAAGTTTTTAACTATGCGATCTCGCCGTATCCGAACTGGCAGGCGCAGGCGTGGGCTGGTGCGTTTCTTCTCGTTGCGGCCGTCTTTGTGTTGAGCGTAGGGGCGCGCTTGATGCTGAGCCGCGCCATGCGCGGGCTCGAGAGTTGAGCGCCGTCGCAACTGCCGCCGGGCAAGAGCTGCTCGCCACGAAGGACTTGAGTGCCTACTACGGTGAGCGTGAAGCCGTCGGCAACGTCTCGCTGTCGTTTCCACGCAAGGCCGTAACGGCGGTGATCGGACCCTCGGGTTGCGGTAAGACGACGCTGCTCCGGTGCTTGAACCGGATTCATGAAGTCGCGTTCGAGGCCCGCGTGAAAGGTCGCGTGCTGCTCGATGGGGAGGATATCTATGGCGGCGACGTCGATCCGATGGCGATCCGCCGCCGCATCGGCATGGTCTTCCAACGGCCCAATCCGTTTCCCACGCTCTCGATTCTGGACAACGCGCTCGCGTGCGCCGGCAAAGGGCTAAATCGACGGCAGAAGATGGAGTGCGCGGAACGCGCGCTTCACGCCGCGGCGTTGTGGGACGAGGTCAAGGATAAGCTGCGCACGAGTCCGCTGCGGCTTTCGGGCGGCCAGCAGCAGCGCCTCTGCATCGCGCGCGCCGTAGCCGCCGAGCCGGAGGTGCTGTTGATGGACGAACCGACCGCGTCGCTCGATCCGATCGCAACCGCGGTCATCGAAGAGCTGATGGCGCGGCTTACCGACGAGTTCACGATCGTGGCCGTGACCCACAACATGCAGCAGGCGGCGCGCGTCTCCGATTATAGCGCGTTCATGCTCGCCGACGAGCACGGTGTGGGACGGCTGATCGAAGTGGACGAGACCGGCAAGCTCTTTACGAAGCCGTCCGACCCGCGGACCGAGGATTACATTACCGGCCGATTCGGCTAGGCGTGTTACGAGCCGGGCTGCGTTTGCGATGCCGGCGTCAACTTGAGGTCGTATTGCTGCGTTTGGTCGGCGTAAACGGTGTCGCCGCTAGATGTGGTGGCCGCGCGAATCGGTCTTTATGTTGAAACTGCGTGGTTGACGGTTGCGAGCGGGCGGTTCGCGTGCCGAAGGACGGTTGAGCGTGAGGGGATGCGTTTGCCGTTACGGGGAATGGCTCTCTCCCGAATTTCCGGCAGGGGAGGCCCATGATGTTCGAAGGTCGGGTAGCGTTGGTGACCGGAGGGACGCGCGGTATCGGCGCGGCCATCACGGAGTGTCTCGTCGAGAGCGGCGCGTCGGTGGCCGCCGGATATAGCCGCGGGAAAGAGAACGCGGAGCAGTTCGTCAAGCGACTGGGTACCAACGGCAGCAGAGTTACGGTCCATCAGGGACGGGTTGACGACGTTGACGACTGCAACCGAGTCGTCAAGGAGGTCATGGATCGCTTCGGCCGCATCGACTACCTCGTCAACAACGCCGGCATCACCGTCGATAAGACGGTACGGAAGATGACCGTTGACGATTGGAGGCAGGTGCTGGACGTGAATCTTTCGGGCGCCTTCCAGATGACCAAAGCGCTGCTCGAGCACATGATCGAGCGCGGTTCTGGTCGCATCGTGAACATCAGCTCGGTGATCGGCGAAACGGGCAACGTGGGCCAGGCCAACTACGCAGCGTCGAAAGCGGGGCTCTTTGGATTCACCAAGAGCCTCGCGCTGGAGATGGCTCAGCGCGGCATTACCGTGAACTGCGTGGCGCCCGGATTCATCGAAACGGAGATGGTCGCCGCGATCCCCGAGCCCGTGCTCGCAAAAGTCGTCGAGAAAATTCCACAACGCCGGCTCGGGCGGCCCGAGGAAGTCGCGCGGGTCGTGCGCTTCCTGCTCGAGGACGAGTCCAGCTACATTACCGGCGCCGTCTACTCGATCAACGGCGGCCTCGACATGTAGCAGGCGTGCGCATAGGAGTTGGGTAAATCTAGCGCGTGGATAGTTTACCGTTCGCTCAACGCGTTGGAATTGTCACGGGAGGCTCCAGGGGAATTGGCGGAGCCATTACCACCCTACTCGCCGAGGACGGAGCAACCGTCGCGGTGCTTGGCTTACCCGAGGACCGGGAGCGAGCCCATAGGCTTGCCTCGCTCCTTAACGGCGCCGCATCGCGCCTGCACTTTTACGAAACTGACGTTGCCGTTTACAATCGTTGTCAGGAGGCCGTTGCCGCCGTGCTGCGCGAGCACGGCCGGATCGATTTCCTGGTCAACAATGCGGGGATTACCCGCGACCACACCGTCAGGAAGATGACGGTCGAAGAATGGGAAGCGGTTCTGAGAGTCAATCTTTCAGGACCTTTTTTTATGATCAAGGCCGTTTTGGATACGATGATTCAGCAAGAGTATGGCCGCATCGTTAACATCAGCTCGGTCGTCGGCGAGGCCGGCAACTTCGGCCAGGCCAACTACGCGGCGGCGAAAGCCGGCTTGATCGGCCTGACGAAGACGGTTGCGCTTGAAGTGGCCAAGCGCGGCATCACGGTCAACGCCGTTGCGCCGGGATTCATCGACACCGACATGACTCGCGCGATGCCGCTGGCCGCGATCGAGAATGCAATCGAGCAAACCCCTGGCCAGCGGCTGGGACGCCCCGAAGAGGTGGCAGAGGTCGTGCGATTCCTTTTGGACGAGCGGTCGGGCTACATCACGGGCGCGGTGTACAATATCAACGGCGGCTGGTACATGTAGCATGCAAGAGACGGTCGAGCAAAATTTGGGCATGTCGCCCGAGGACATGAGCTACGGCATCGACGTCACCGGGCTCGACCCGGCGTCGTTGAACGATGCGGTGCGAGCGGTCGTCGCCGACGTCATGATGGATCCCATGCGCATGAGCACGTGGCTGACCGGCTTCGCGCTCGCGGAGCAGAACGTTGGGCTCAACATGTTGCGTCGGTTAGGGGGCGGACTGCCCTTCGACACGGCGCCTGCAGCGCCGTCTCAGGGTGACACGGGTAGGAGTGATAAGCGGTTTGCGGAGCCGGAGTGGAGCAATAACCCATTGCTCGCCGGCGTTGTCGAGGATTACAAGGCGCGGACCAACGCGGCGATGCAACTCGTCGACTCGGCGCGATTACCGGAGGCGACGCGTCGTAAGGCGCGTTTTGCGATGCAACTGTTCTGCGATGCGTTTGCGCCGAGCAACGTGCCGTGGCTCAACCCAGGCGTCGTGAAAGAGGCGACGGAGACCGGCGGAATGAGCTTGGTGCGCGGCCTGCAAAACTTTTTGGACGACGTCAAGGATAACGGCGGCTATCCGCGGCAAGTCGACAA
>JAFAHB010000148.1 GCA_019237435.1 Vulcanimicrobiota bacterium | reverse complement strand
GGAACCTCGCCGTACGCGATGCCGTACGAACGCAATCGGCCGATCGTCGTCTGCCGCAACATGCGTCCGTCGCTTGCCGCACGTTGGAGCGAGTTCAAGCATTTCGGGATCGAGTACTGGCCGCAGGCTACGCAGCGCGTCAGCCTTGCAGCATTGCGTTAGCCGCATGGTAATGCGATCGATACTGCGCGCTTTCGTCGGCATTGGGCGTTCCTCTCGCCCGGCATGGCGATTATTCGCCTTATCCTGCTGCAACAACGTAAGGCTGAGGGCGGAGTCGGACCGACGCGGAAGGTCGAAATTGCCGGCCATGCCAAACGGCTAAGATCCGACGATATTGGAGAGTCTTGATCATGCGACTAATGACGTTGATCCCTTGCGGCATTCTCCTGGCGAGCTGCTCGCACGTAGCCGGTGCTTCATCGCCGCTTCCGGAAGGTCCAGCGAACGGTGTCTCGTCGGAACTGCGCGACACAAAGGGCTACGCGATTCTCTACAACTTCAAGGGGGGAGTTGATGGGGCGGTGCCGGCGGCACCCCTTCTCGACGTCAACGGCACACTCTATGGCACGACGTCAAGCGGAGGCGGTACCGGATGCTACGGCTCCGGTTGTGGCACGGTCTTCGCGATCACAACGTCTGGTCAGGAGAGCGTGCTGTATCGATTTAAAGGCGGCCGGGATGGCGCGCAACCGTTGGGGAGTCTCATCAACGTTAGTGGCATCCTGTACGGCACAACTTTCAATGGCGGCGGCGCAAGGTGTTATCACTTTGCGGGATGCGGTACCGTCTTTGCAATCACGGCTTCGGGCAAAGAACGAATCCTTCACCGATTCCGAGGGGGAAAGGACGACGGCGCGTACCCGTGGGCGCACCTCACCGACGTTAAAGGAACACTGTATGGCACCACCGTCAGCGGGGGCGGAAGCTCGGACGGAACCATCTTCACCGTGAGCACTTCGGGCGCGGAGCGGCTCCTGCACGTCTTTAGGAAACGCGACGCAGCCGGCGGCGTGGCTCCAGTCGCACCCCTGCTCGACGTCGCGCATACACTCTACGGGACGACCGACGGCGGCGGCGCAAGCGTCATGTACGGAACGGTGTTCAGCATGACGACCTCCGGCAAGGAAAGCGTACTGCACAACTTCGCGGGCGGTGCGGGCGACGGCGCATACCCGTTTGCGGGCCTCATCGATCTCCGCGGCACGCTCTACGGTACCACCATAGAAGGTGGTTCCACGCAATGCGGCATGCTCGGAAGCTGCGGCACCGTCTTCGAGATCACGCCCACCGGCCACGAAAGCGTGCTGTACCATTTCAAGGGCGGGAGCGAAGACGGATGGTATCCGCAAGCCGGGCTCGTTGCCGTAAACGGCACTGTTTACGGTACGACGGTGTACGGAGGAAGTACCGGGTGCCTCATACGAGGTTGCGGCACGATTTTCGCAATCACGACTTCCGGGAAAGAACGCATACTCCATAGATTTGCGAAGACTTCCGATGATGGCGCATACCCGACGGCGGGCCTTATCACGACCGGCGGTACACTCTACGGCACGACCGAAAACGGCGGAACGAGCGGCGCTGGAACGGTCTTCAGGATCTCGCCCTAACTCGACGCGCTGCACTAAGAGATATTAGTCTTTCGCGTGAGGTAATGCCTAAACCGCCTTGTCAGCGGTCAAGTCCCATCCGGTCTCGTAAGTCGCAGTCTTCCCGCTCCCTGCACCGTGTTACTGACCCACTGCATTTTACTGCACGAGAACGCGATGGTTTCCGTCGCGAGAGTGCCGGTCGACTGCAGCTGTGAAGAGATGGACGAGATGAAACCTCGTGCAAGATTAATTCGGTAGAGCACCGACTGGGCCCAGTTGGAGAACCCCACGTAAATCCGGCGCGCTTCAGCGCCCGCGCGATCTCTCGAGCGGTCACTCGCGGTAGCTTCGGCATCGGAGGCTATGCGGCCGGAACGGAAACTGCGACGATTTCGAGTCGCGCGTACTCTGCGTCAGAAGGAGGAATTTCGTCGCCCTCATCGCGGCGCACGGACAGGCTCAGTTCGATCGCGTCGCGTGCCATGGCAAGCGCGTCTTCAACATCTTCACCCTGCGTTACGATCCCCGGAAGCGCCGGCACGGTGACCGTAAAACCGCCTCCTTCACTGGCCGCACATGGTTCCAAAAATGACGGCGTAACGCAATTCTCCCATACGATGAAAGATTCGCCTTGAATGAGCCGCCCCCGCTGCGTCAAGGGCATTGTGGCTCTCGAACTATACCGGTGGCGGAGACGTCATGATAGGTCGCAGTCTCGTGCTCAATCGCCGCTAGCGGTGACTTGTCGTGACAGCCGTAAGGTAGCGAACGGCAGAGGCAAATGACGGGCCTGCTCGAAGCCAAGGGCTCGGTCGATCAGCTGGATGTCGCCGAGGAGGCCGGCTCTGAAATTGGTTAATAAAGCGTACAAAGGCTTCGACCCTTTGACTTTCTTGTCACAGCGTGGCCGAGGCCGGCGGATCAGCCGATATCGCAAGAACGAGATTGTCTTTTCGCAAGGGACACCCGCTAATGCGATCTTCTATATTCAAAAAGGACGAGTAAAACTCGCCGTCGTCTCGGCTCGAGGCAAAGAGGCTGTCGCTGCTATTTTAGATGTCGGTGACTTCTTCGGTGAAGGCTGTCTCGCGGGTCAGAGCGTGCGCGTCGCGACGGCGCGGGCATTTACCGACTGCAGCATTATGCGAGTCGAAAAGTCCACGATGACCCGCATCCTCCACGAGCAGCCGGCGTTTTCCGAGCTGTTCATCGCGCATCTTCTCTGCCGTAACATCCGTGCCGAGGAAGACCTGATCGATCAGCTCGTTAATTCCAGCGAAAGACGCTTGGCGAGAGTGCTGCTGTTGCTGGCAAACTTCGGCCAGGAACGGCCGCCGGAACCGATCATCCCAAGGATAACGCAGGAGACGCTTGCTGAAATGGTGGGGACGACGCGGTCGAGGGTTAACTTCTTCCTTAATAAGTTCCGCAAACTTGGCTTCATTGATTACGGTGCCGGAATCCATGTCCACGGTGCACTGCTGAACGTCATTCTTGGTGACGACGGTTGCGGCGAAAAACGCCGACCGCCATTATTGACCGACTAAGGTAATCGAAGCCGGCCCATTTCCGCCGTCGCCCGATCGCCGTTTGGCCGCGGCGGTCGTTGGCAAGTTATCCCGTAGATGTTCAAATTTGAACAGATTCTCAACAGCAGCATTTGCTACGGTAATGCAACGACGCGCGCATGGCTCGCTCCGCTACGTTTTGTTTAATTCGAGCCTAAGGGCGTTTGTGGAAGTATCCCACAGAGGACTTATCATGCTCGAAAGCGTGCGCCGATGAGTGCGCTCGATTCGAAACCGATAGGCGACCTGGCGAGCGCGGTTACTGGCCTCAAGGCCACGATCCCGCCCCTCACGACGCTCGAATCGCTCCTTCATCCCGGGCCAATTCCTATTCCGGCCAAGCCTCCGGTGCAAACCACCGTCCTCAGAGCCGGGAAGACGATCGGTTACATCGTTACGCCCGGCGGGGATCCGGCGCCGACGGGGCTGAGCGTCGCTTTGTCGGCCGGGACGTTGTGGCTCGCTCCGGCGCAACTCGGCTCGTCGTTCGCGTCGTCGACCGGATGGGTCGGAATACCGTTTGCGAGCGCACGTCTTACGGCAAGCGGAACGGTCACGTTTTCCGGCGGACAGATTGCGATCGACGCGGCGGCAACGCTGACGATTGCGGTCACGTCGGCGGTCGAAACGACAACCGGTCCCGCGGGCGATCCGATCGGCGTCGACTTTCTCAACGCAAAATTGACGCCGTTTCCGCAAGGCACGATCGCGCTAGCGCCGACGGCTGCGACGATCGAAGTGGGCGGCGCCGCGAGCGCGACGATCTACGGGCAAACCGTCAATGCGACGCCCCAAGCCGGGGCAGAACCCGTTCTCGTCACGCTGGGACTTCCGTTCGTTGCGGTGCCGTGTACGGTTCCACCCGGAACGTTCACCGCAAGCTCCTCCGCCTCGCTGGAACTCACCGTTGCCGGAAGCGCGCCGTTGGTGGAAGCCGGGCTCTTGTTCCCGATTCTCGACGCAACGCCCGGTGCGTTCCCCGACCCCGTAGATGCGTGGGGGCTTTCACTGGCGGTTGGAGGGGGGCTCACTGCTCGCTTCGGCACGCTCGTGGCAGCCGTTCCACTGGGCGGGGCGATCATCGCGCTCACCGGCGCGCAGTTGCTCGGCGTGCTCGTTATCGGTGCAACCGGTGCGACCGATCGTTACATGCTCTGGGTCAGCCCCGCGCCGCCCAACCCGCCGCCGCCGACTCAGCCGCAGCTCGCTTTTCCGCCGGCACAACTCACCATGTCGCTTGGCGCGGGAGCGTTGCTGGACTATAAGCTGACGCCGCTAGTCGGTTTTCATCTGACGCCGGCGCAGGAGATGATCGAGGAACTCGGTCTTCTTAGCGCATTCCTCGATCGTCCAATCGCTGCCGACGGTTCGCGCATCGCCATCGGCGGTCTCGCGCTGGCGGTACGAGCACGAACGGCCACGCGCGTGTTACTCGAGATCGCTTCGGCGCTCACGCCCGATCCGTCCGCAATGCTCGCGCTCATGGCGGAAAACGCGTTCGTACCGGTCGCGGCTCCCAACGGCTTCGTCCTTTCCGGAACGTTACAAAACAATTCCGTTTCGGGTGCCCTCGAGGTAACGTTCCCGACGACGGTCATCATACCGACGCTCCCCGATCCATACGCTGCATTGTACGTCGCCCCGCC
>JAFAHB010000318.1 GCA_019237435.1 Vulcanimicrobiota bacterium | reverse complement strand
GCGACTCGGATCCGCTAGTGTATTACGCCGGCGGAGCCGGAGGCGGCATCTTCAAGAGTGTTAATGGAGGCGCGTCGTGGAGAGCGGTCTTCGACCGTGAAAAGGTAGCGCCGATCGGAGCGATCGCGATCTCGCCCCGCGATAACGAGGACGTTTGGGTAGGCACGGGTGAGTCGAATCCGCGCAACGACCTCGAAGCCGGGGACGGCATATGGCATTCGACCGACGGCGGCAAGACGTGGCGCTTCGCGGGGTTGGCCGGTGCCGGGCAGATTTCGAAGATTTCGATCGATCCGCGCGATCCGCGGACCGTCGTCGTCGGCGTGCTCGGGCGCGTCTTTGCCGACAGCACCATCCGGGGCGTCTACGTTACGCACGATGCCGGCGAAAAATGGTCTCGCTCCCTCTACGTCGGGCCTTCGAGCGGCGTTTCAGATCTCGTGCGCGACCCCGACCATTCGTCGACGCTCTTGGCCGGCATCTATCAGTTCCGGCGTGGGCCGTGGATGATGACCAGCGGCGGGCCGAATGGTGGGATCTACCGCTCCGATGATGCGGGCGCGACGTGGCATAAGCTGCGCGACCGCGGATTGCCCAGGGCTCCGACCGGGCGCATCGGATTGGCCGACCTCGGCCGCGGCCGACTTTATGCGATCGTGCAGTCGCGCGAGGGCGAATTGTGGCGATCCGACGACGGCGGCGGAAGCTGGAAGAAGATGCCGCACAGCCACTACCTCGGCGATCGCTCGTTTTACTTCAGCAGGATCTTCGCCGATCCGAATGACCGCGATAAGCTCATCGACGTCGGCCTAATCCTTTCGCGAAGTGACGACGGTGGTCAAAGCTTCCACGCAATCGCGACCAATGCGGGTTGGGATTACCACCAGGTTTGGTGGTCGCACGACGGCCGGCGCGTAATCGTTGCCAGTGACGAAGGCGTGGTCATGTCAGGCGACGGCAGCGAGACGTGGTGGCAGCCCTACGACCTGCCGTTCGCACAACCGTACCATATCGGGCTCGGGACGACCGCGCCGAATTATCGCGTCTGCATCGGTCTGCAGGACGACAACACTTGGTGCGGATGGTCCGCCGTCGACAATGGTATCGGCATCCTCAATCGCGATTGGACGACGGTTGGGCCTGGAGACGGCATGTGGGCGTTGCTAGACCCGCTCGACAGCCGCTTAGTCTGGAGCACGTCAACGAATAGTGATACCGGTCAAGTCTTTCTGTTTGACGAGCGGACACAGCAAGTCGCTGAAGTTTCGCCGTACGCGCGTTCCAATTCAGGCCCGCCCTACGCTCTGCGATATCGTTTCAACTGGGATTCGCCTATTGCGTTCACCGCCTCGGCACAGCCTCGGGTGCTGGTGGGCGGAAACGTCATATTCGAAAGCGCCGACCGCGGTCAGACGTGGAGCACGATCAGTCCGGATTTGACACGCGATGAAAAGTCGCACCAGCAGCCCTCGGGCGGACCGATTGACTTCGACCTATCTGGTGCCGAAACGTCGGATACCATTCTTGATATCGAAACGACGAAGCTGGACCCTTCCATGATATGGGTTGGAACCGATGACGGTCTCGTTCAGCTAACGCGCGATGGTGGCGCGCACTGGACCAACGTGACGCCGCTCGATATCAAACCTTGGGGGCGTTTTTCTACCGTGACGTCCGGTCACTTCCGCGCTGGGACGGCGTACGCGGCATACGACCGGCACATGGTGGGCGACGAGCATCCGTATCTGTTTGCTACCGACGACTACGGTGCGACGTGGCGCTCCATCTCGAGCGACCTGCCGAACGACGTTTTCTTGCGCGTCGTGCGCGAAGACACGAACGACAGCAATCTGCTCTACGCGGGATCGCAACGCGGAGTTTGGGTCTCGTTCGACCGCGGCGCGCACTGGCAATCGCTGCGACTCAACATGCCGGCGACCGCAATCTACGATATCGAAATACAGCCCCAGACCGACGATTTGGCCGTCGCGGCGCACGGTCGCGGCGTTTGGATATTGGACGACCTCCGCCCCCTGCGCCAGATCGCCCGCGCCCAAACTGGCGGAGTCACTCTCTTCGCGCCGCGCGACGCCTATCGCATGTTCCAGTTTTCACCGGTTAATAACTTCCCATGCTGCGCGCCGACGACCACTGGAACCGGCGGACAAACCCTTCCAGCCAACGTCTTCGTCGGAAAGAATCCCGAGTACCCCGCATCGATCAGCTACTACTTACCGCAGCGGGCGACGCACCGTCCATCGATCGAAATCGTGGATGCGCAAGGCCGGGCGATTCGTCACCTCAACGACATCCCAAACTTGGTGGGCATCAACCGTACTGGTTGGGATCTCGCCGAAGATGGTCCGGCCAAATGGTACGGAACCTTCAAGGAGAACCAAGGTCCCGACACCGGGGCCGAGGCACTTCCCGGAACGTACACGGTACGACTGAACGTCGACGGCCGCGGCTACGAGCAGCCGCTAACGATGTTGCCGGATCCCCGTGACGGCCAAAGCGCGGATCGATACGCAAAACGTCATGCGTTTCTGATCGAGCTTTATGCCGAATACGGCGCAATCGATACGTGGCTCAACGCGATCGACGCTAAGCTGAAGAATGCAACGCCGGCCCAAGCTGCGGCGCTACGCGCCTTTGCGCGCGACCTCTCGTCGTTGCCGCGCAACGTCGAGGACTTAGCCGGCGCACAGGCTCTGCGCGATCGAATCGGCGACATGTTTGCTCGTGTGAACAATTCGTTCCAAGCGCCGACGGCCGCACAGCTGGAAGAAGGAGCCGACATTAGAGCGACATTCGAGAAACTGTCGGGGCAGCGCGCCGCGCTTGGGCTGCCATAGCGAGCGATTGCGCGAGCCGCATTCACGCAGGCTGCGTCTTAGAAGAATCGCTCTACTCCGAAGTGGTCTACGAGCGCAATCTCCGCCGTCTCTAATGCTCCCTCCACCCAAGTCGAGTTCGTCGAATATGCCTCGCCGCAGATATATACGGGAGCATCCTGAATAGGGTTAACGATTCTGTTCTTGAGCTTCCACGACGCAAACCCCCGGTTCCAAAAATGGACGGCGCCGCCGAAGGGCTCGTCACGCCAGTCCTTGTAGGCCGCGTCTATCGGCTTTGGATATTCATCATTGTTTGGATCAACACCGTGAAGGATCAAAATCTGCCGATGCATTTCGGCAAGCATCCCCTTCGGCACTGGATGACTCGACCAGTTTCGGTCCAGTCGATCGTCGGAAGCGACGTTGCATGGATCCGAGAGCGGCGCCTCGCCGAATCGCAATCCTTCCCAGAAGTTGATGTTTGACATGTCGCAGTAAGCCATAATCATCGCCGGCGAATCAGCCGACGGGCATCCGGCTGAGTTCCAATACCAGCATTGACGGATGGGCATGTCCGAGTACGATCGCCCAGCACAAGTGGTGCCACTCGAGGTCGCGCCTAAGAACTTATTCCACCACGGCCTCGGGTAAAGCAAGAACATCTTGAACAGTGGTATTGACTGAACGGCGTCAAGTAGAGGGCCAGCCTCGCCATTGTTGGGAATCGGCCATCGCATAAAAAGGGGCCGCAAGGCACGCGGCGGCATGGCAAGCACGAGAGCGCGACAGACGACGTTTCGTCCGCTACGAAAAGTGAGCCTGATCCCACGACCGGATGGTGTTTGGATCCAGTCGAATCGGGTGAGCCATTCGCCAGGCACAACGTTCCCGCCTGAGGCCTCGAACTTCGTTTGAAGCGTCCATGGGATCTGCTCAAAACCGTCCTTGATTGAATAGAACGGCGTACCTGGAATAACATCAAGCGCCTGCATGATGAGGTCGACGGCGTTGGCGTTTTCGCCGAGAGCGTCGAAGCCGCTCAGTGTCCGACTGAGGTTAAAACCCTCGGAGCTCAACCGGCTCGCGACTAAATTCCAAAATCCCCACTGAAATAAGGGCACGTCGCTAACCTGAGCAGACTGAAGACACTCATAGAGCTGCTTCCCATGCAGCCCGCGAGTGGCGGGGACAAGATCACGAACGGCGCAGTCCATGAGAGACGTCGCTCCGAATTCCTTGACCCATTCCCGTTCTTCGCCACTTAGCTGATATGGCAGCGCATCGGGATTAGTGAAGTCCGAGAAAGCGATGCGGCGACCTCGGAGAAACGCGAAGCTAAAGCTCGTGTTCATCGTGATCGTCGAGAGCCCAAGATAACTTACCAACTTGCTCATCCGGAGCTGCGTCGGCATGAAGCGCATTCCCCCAAGTTCGCACGTCACCCCGGGGAAGCGCGGTGAAGCCGTCGACAGTAGACGGCCGCCAATGCGACAGCTTCCCTCAAAGACCGTTACTCTCAGCCGCGATTGCCCGAGCGTATTTCCGAGAATACGAATCTGTCTGGGGTCCGCGTTCATCAGGCGCCATCCGGCGTATAATCCTGAGACCCCACCGCCAACGATGGCGACATCACAATCGAAGGTTCGTTCGTGCCTTGCGTCCGGCTCCGCACAATTACCGCGCTGAGGCACGACGATCGAGGCCGCGACTGAGCCGAGGAGGCTTTGCGCGAACGAGCGACGATTCACTGCGGTCCTTTCAGGGCCACCACTTTGAGCGCGAACCAACGAGCCCTGCCCGGCGGCGCGACCGCGCGCGAGAACCTCGATCGACCCGGGCGAGGTGGTGATTATAAGGGTCGCGGCAAAATTGCAATAATCGAAAGGAGTATTCTGATGGGCTCGACTCCCTGGGAGACGCGCGGCAACGCCGGCACTAATCCACCTACGGACTATTTGGGAACCCCGGCCGAAGCCGTTAACAAATCACTCGTTCTGAAGACTGCGGGGGCTGAACGCGTAAGGATCGACCCGGTCGGGAACGTCGGCATCGGCACAAATGACCCAGCGTACGCGCTTGATGTGAATGGCCATGCCCGCGTAGCCGAAAGCCTCGACCTCAACGCTCTCGGCGGGATGATCGGCTTTAACCGCAACGTGCTAACGGGTGCGATCTACGACGATACGAGTCAAGCGTATCAACTCGGGCAAAATTCGCAGGACGGCCAGTTTGAGCTTCAGCACTACGACACAGACGGCAGTTACATAGGCAAGCCCATCACGGTCGATAGCTCGGGGAATGTGGGTTTTTGCATAGATCAAGGGGCCAACGTTGCCATCGGCACCGATCCGACGGATTCGAAGTTGCAAGTTAACGCCGAGACTACGGCGATGGGCCCTATCCAATTCGACCCAACGACGATGATCGGTTTCAACAGGAGAGTTTACACTGGCGAGATCTTCTCGGCGACGATTCACGCCTATCAACTGGGCCACAACGTGGCCGAAAACGATGAGTTTCAGCTTCAACAGTATGCGCCGGACGGAACCAGAATGGGCACGCCGATTCGCGTATTACCGACTGGCGATACGGTTCTCGAGGGCGATGGTGACCACAACGTAGGTATTGGGACGCCGAATCCGGCTGCATCGGCGCGATTGACCGTTTCGTTTCCTAATGCAGACACGGTGGCGATCAACGCATCGGGTATCAACAGCCAGCTCAGCAACGATAGCGCCTCGAATTCGACCGCCGTGGGTATCCTTGGGCAAGTTACAAACTTCTTGCAAACGGGAGCCAATTTCCAGACCGCCGGCGTGCTCGGTATCAATGACGAAGGTCACGGCGTCCAGGGGCGAAGCAACACGCACGTTGGCGTCGAAGGCGACAGCAACGGCAGTACCGGCGTGTTTGCCTACAGCAATTCCGGGGTCGCCCTATGGGCCCAGACGAGTTCAGGTCCGCTGGCAGGCTTTTTCCAAGGGGCGGTACAGGTCACGGGACCGCTTACAAAGTCGGGCGGAGGCTTTCGGATCGACCATCCGTTGGATCCGGCGAATCAATACCTGAACCACTCGTTCGTCGAGTCATCGGAAATGAAAAACGTCTACGACGGAATGGCCGTTCTCGATGCAAACGGTGAGGCCACAGTAAAGCTTCCGGTTTGGTTCAACGCGCTCAATGAACGGTTTCGCTACCAACTGACGCCGGTCGGGGCCGCGGCGCCACAGCTGCATATTGCCGACGAAGTTGCGGAATCTCAGTTCCGGATCGCCGGCGGAGCACCAAACCAGCGAGTGTGCTGGCAGGTGACAGGCGTTCGCAAGGATCTTTGGGCCGAAACTCACCCGCTGGCCGTCGAAGAGCAGAAGACCGGTGCAGATCGCAACCACTACCTTAACCCCGAGCTGTTCGGTCGCCCAGAGGACCAGAGTGTAATGGCAGCGCGTTATCCTAAAATTCGGCCGCGGTCGCGCGATCCCGTTGGCTCATGCTAGGCGAGTGATATACTAGGGAACGATCCAGCAATGTGTCCGTTGAGAAAAGGAGGGCGCATGAAAACGTACGGGTCGATTTCCTCAATACTGATTTCCACAATACTTCTGCTGATAGCACTCGCGGCGCGGCCGGTGTCGTCGTCGGCGCAATACTCGCCGTGTGGGAGCACGAGCTCGAGCTCGAACTCGAGCGCGAGCCCGTCGGTAAACATGCCTCCGCCTGCGCTTCCCACGTATGAGCAACCGCCCGCTCCGGCACCGAACTATCAGTGGAGCCCCGGCTATTGGGATTACAGTAATTACGGCTACTATTGGGTTCCGGGCGTTTGGGTTGCTCCGCCTGCGGTCGGCCTTTATTGGACGCCGGGCTACTGGAGCTACGCGCCGATCGGATATGTGTGGATCCCAGGTTACTGGGGCCCAAGCGTCGGGTTCTATGGCGGCATCAACTACGGTTACGGCTACTTCGGCGTCGGTTTTGTCGG
>JAFAHB010000307.1 GCA_019237435.1 Vulcanimicrobiota bacterium | reverse complement strand
CGTGGGCCAGAGCGTGGGCACCGTGCGGTCGAGCGCGCCTGTCAAGATGTAGTACCGTACGTTAGCGGGCATTCGAACGAGCAGTTGCGACGCGCGCGACTGCAGCAGAGAGCCGGCGATCGACATGATGGCCGACCAGTCGTCGGGATGGATCGGCGCGAGTGAGAATACGGAGAACCCGCCCATGGAGTAACCGGCGAGATATCGTTTGCGCGCGTCGATCGCAAAAGCTTGGCTCGCGGCGTCAAACGCATCGTAGACGTCGGACTCGGCGCCGCGGAAGTCGTAAGCCCCGCGACCGTACGGCGCCACGACGATCGTACCGGTGCTTTCGGCGAGCTCTCGTAAATACGGCGCAGAGAGCAACTGCGATTCGGTCTCCTGATTCCCGTGGAGGAACACGATCAGCGCGGCCGGTTTCGGCGCCGAATACTGCGTCGGCACGTAAACCGAGACGGGCTGCATCGTCCCGTCCTTCGACGATCGAACGAGCGACTCGCCAAGTCCCCGAATCGAAGCCATCGGCGGATACGAGCGCTCCATCAGTTGCATGGCGAGACTCAAGTCGAGCTGGGATGCAGCCGTTGCGCTCTCTCGCCACCGCTGCGTCAAACGGGGATCAGCCGAAGATTGGCTCACGAGTTCGGCATCATCGAGCAGGCGATCGTAGTAATCCATCGTCGCGTCGCGTCCGGCGACGGCTGCGACTTGACCGGCGCTTTGATAGTAGCGAGCGGCTACCGCGCGCAACGTAGCAGCGAGATTCTCCGGCGCGGCACCCACGAATGCAACGATGAGGGCGGCGATCATCGCAGGTAACGCGCGCATATCGCACGCTCCTGTCCGACACGAGATACTCCTGCGAGAAAGAGAAAGCGCCTCCCGACTTTTTGTCACTCGCCGGGAGGCGCGTGCTATCGTTGCGGTGTGTTACAAACTAGGCAGGGGGATTACCGACCGGAACGATACGAGGCGGCGGGCCTGCGCCCGTGCCGGGGTTGGTGTGTCGCGTCGCCGCGTCGGGCTGATCGACCGGAGTGATACGAGGCGGCGGCACTGCGCCCGTGCCGGGGTTGGTGTGTCGCGTCGCCGCGTCCGGCTGATCGACCGGAGTGATCCGAGGCGGCGGCACTGCGCCCGTGCCCGGGTTGGTGCTGCGCGTTGCCGGCGCTACGACCGCGGGCATCGCGGGGGCCATGCGGCCCGCCGATCCCGTCGGCGCCAGCACTGCGAGGAGAACTGCATGTACCATGCCGCTATTGTCGCCACCGCTATTGCGAATTAACGCGCCAACATTAGTATCGCATTAAACGCAAAGAACAACGATGAAGGCGCCTTCTCGAAAGCTTCGCAACCTACCGGTATCGTTACCGGCATGCTGACGAACTTTTATGCGAAGCTGTTAGGCCTCTGGATTCTTCTCGCGGTGCTCGCCTTGGCTCTGCACCGCGATGCAACGATCGCGATCGTTAACGCGATCTTTGCCGATGCCGCACTCGGCTTTGTGACCGGAGCGTTCACCCTGCTGATCGGCCTTGCAATCGTTCTCAGTCACAACCGGTGGTCGGGCGGCACACTGCCGATACTCGTCACGTGTTACGGCTGGGTCGCGACGATCAAGGGCCTGTCGTTCTTATTTCTCGTGCCCCCGGCCGAGGCGCGCCTGTTCGCGGCCCTGCGATTCGAACGATACTTTTACGTATATCTCGCGGTATCGCTCGCGCTGGGCGTGTATTTGACGTACGGCGGCTTTACGCGACGCGCTTCCGAGGCAAAGCCGCCAACGTAACGGCGACTACGGCACCGATCGCGACGATATTCGAAATTAACGTGAAGCGATCGTTGATCGCCATCGAACCCATCGCCATGCCGCCGGTACTGCCGATCAAACGCTCCATGATTGCGCCGGCGAGCATTGCCCCGATTGCGAAGAACGCGACGAATGCCCACGCGAGCCGCGCCGGAAACGACTTCCGGTAGATTGCGATAAGTGGAAATATGAGCAAGTCGCCGTAGATGAAGGCCGTGTTTGCGCCCAGCGGTATGCCGGCATTTGCGAGAAACCGCGCGATGGGAACGTTTCCCATCGAGCAAACGAACGTCGCGACCGCGAGCAACAGTCCGGTGAGGAGCAATAGCGTGTATCCGACGAACGGAATCGAGCCGACGGCATGAAGTGCGCCCGCCAGCCATCCCGGGGGTATGAGAGCCGCGGCGTAGCCGGCGATGAGATATCCGACGAGGATCTCGGTACGCAGCATTTTCACGTCCGAAAGCGCCGTATCAGCGACCGCGTCCCAGCCGCGCCGGAGGGCGACCGGTGCGTGGCCGTGCGCGCCGCAAGAGTCCGCGTGGGATTCTCCGACCGCCGCATCGTGCAGATACGCGCGCTGCATTCGGCCCAGCTCGGCGTCGCGAAACAGGAGGGTGAGCCCGATCGCGACGATGGCAATGATGATGATGCCGCCAAAGAACTCGGCAAACGCGAACTTCCATCCGAGCAGCGACCAGAACAGGACGAGGATCGCAAGATTCATGTTCGTCGAGGATATCAGAAAGGCGAAGACGGATCGCGCGTCCGCGCCCTTTCGGTAGAAGCCGCGGGCTGCCGCGGCGGCACCGTACGAGCACGCCGACGAGATAATCCCAAATGCGGCGCCGTAGAGCAGTCCGCGCAGCCCGCGCCCGAGGTAACGCTCCATCGCCGCGGGCGTCAGCATCACTTGAACGATTGCCGAAATTAGAAAACCGAAGATGAGGCCGAAGAGACTATCCCAAAAAAACGTCGCCGCTTGCACGATCCCCGCAATCAGCGCGTGCCCGAACGTCATCACCCTCCAACCGAAACCGGGGCGTGGCCGAACAGCGGCGGCACGTAGTGCCCGACCAGATACGAGATCAGGAAGACGCCGCATCCGTAGAGCGCCACTTCTATACCCTTGCTCACCGGATTGCGCTCACTGAGCGTTCCGGCGTAGTACCCGACCGCGAACAGCCCTAGGACGGCAAAGAGTAACGACACTAGAGTCGACGACGCCAGCGGCAACGGAATGATGAACGCCAAGATCGGTAGCAGCGAGCCCAAGGCGAAGGAGCCGCTCATCGACAGCGGTCCTCGCAAGCCACCCGCCTCGGCTTCGCGGGGATCGATGCCGAACTCGTCGCGGACCATTTCAAACAAATAGATGTCGGGATTTTTCGTGAGGCGGCGCACGATCATCTCGGCTTCATCGGAGCTGAAGCCCTTAAGCTTATAAAAGGCGACTTGCTCCTTGAACTCTCCCTGCGGGTCGGCAGCCATCTCACGCTTTTCCAGGTCGATCGTCGCCTGCACGACCTCGCGCTCGGACTTGCGCCCTAGGTACTCGCCTACCCCCATCGAGAGCGCGCCGGCAAGAAGCGCCAAGAAACCGCTAATGAAGACCGCGGCGCGCTCGCCCTCGGCGACGCCGACGCCCGTGATGATCCCCAGCGTCGTCAGGATTCCGTCTTGCATGCCGAAAACGATCTCGCGGATGTTGCGCCGGCGCTCCAAGGTCCGCCGTTGTTGCGTGTCGGGTATCCGCGCCATGGCGCCAGCTTGAATTTTGCCGGCGCGAAGTCCTACGCGGCCCCAAAGTCCCTAGGCGTTCGGCGCATCGGCGTCCAATCGAAAGCCATGGCAAGACTGGTTTGGCTGCCGGTTCTCGCTTCCGGCCTCATTTTCGCAACGCTGCTGCCCGCTCGCGCCGTCGATTGGCCGCTCTTCGGCTTCGACCCGGCACGCTCGAGCTTCAACTCGGCCGAACGCACCTTGACCGTCGCAAACGTCCATCGCTTACGCGAGCGATGGCAGATTTCGCTCGGAGCCGTCGCCGATTCGACGCCGATTTTACTCGAGAACGTGCGTGTCCGCCGCACGAGGCACACGATGCTCTTTCAGACGACGATGAGCGGCGAAACTCTTGGGATCGATGCGACGACGGGCCAGATCCTTTGGCACTTTTCGACGCATGGACCGAACTACACGCACTCGACCCCGGCGGCTGATCCCTCGGGAACGGCCATCTACTCACCTGGCCTCGACGGCTACGTTCACAAGCTCAATGCATCGAACGGCCGGGAGCTGCGGGGGAACGGTTTTCCCGCGCGCATCACGCGCATGCCGAACAGCGAGGCTAACGAATCGCCGCTGAACGTCGCGAACGGCTATCTCTACGCGACGACGTCGGGATACGACGGCGACGCGACTCCTTACGACGGGCACGTCGTCGCGGTCAACTTGAGCAGCGGCGCGCATACGGTCTTCAACTCACTCTGCAGCAGGCTGCATCAACTTCCGGGCCCCAGCTCCTGCGCGCAACAGCGCTCGGGAATCTGGGCGCGCGGCGGCGCGGTCGTCGACCCCGATTCGTCGATGAACGGACGAATCTACGCGGCAACCGGCAACGGCGACTTCGACGCGAATAGCGGCGGCCATAACTACGGCGATTCAGTCGTCTCGTTGAGCGACGACTTATCGAGTTTCCTAGGCAACTACACGCCGGTCGACTACAAGCAGCTGCAGGACGGGGACGTCGATCTCGGCAGCACCTCGCCGGCAATGCTGCCCACGCAAAGTCAAAGCAAGACGCCGTGGATGCTCGTGCAAGGCGGAAAGGATGCGGTGCTCAAGCTGATCAATCGGCAAGCGCTGCCCGGCGTCGGCAACGAGCTGCAACTCATCGACCTGCCTCAAGGACTCTTCTCGTCTCCCGCGGTTTGGACGGACGCATCGAGCAACGCGTGGATTTTTCTCGGCTTTTCCTACGTCGTCGAAGCATACCGGCTGCAAACGAACGGTTCGGGCGAGAGCCAACTCGTCATGATTTGGCAATCGAGTCCCGGGCAGACCAATGGCGAAGGCACGTCGCCCGTCGTCGCCAACGGCATCGTCTTCATCGCCTTCGACGGCGCGATCTTCGCGCTCAACGCGCTCACCGGCAAGCTGCTTTGGGACAGCGCGAAGTACGGCTCCGGCAAAGCGTTTGGGCCCGTGCATTGGCAGAGTCCCATCGTCGTCAACGGCTGGCTCTACTGCTCCGATCTCAACGGCAACCTAACGGCATACGCGTTGGGAGCGCAGCGCGCCAGATTCATCCGCCGTTAGCCGCCGCTGCGGCGGCATCGCGCGTTCCCACGCAGGATCGTTGAGCGAACGCGCGACGAGGTAGCGCATCGCGGGAATGAACGGAAGACCGTCGAGCGTCGCCCGGCGGTCCGTCAACTCGCGCGCTTGCGCCGAATCGCCGTCGCGAAGGACGGCCTGCGCGAGCTGCGGCCAAAGCGCTACGCTACCGGAAATACAGCCTCGCACGCCGCGTCCCAGCGCTTCGAGCAGGTCGCTCTCCGAGCCCGGAAAGACCGCGAAATTCGGATGCCGCGCGAGCACCTCGGCTTGCAGCTTTGCGTCGTTCGAGCTGTCTTTCATGCCGGCAATCACTCCGGGAAACTCCGCAACGAGGCGATCGACCAATGCCGGACGGAACGCAATCCCGCTCATGCGGGGAAAGTTGTAGAGCAGGACACGCCCGCACGGCGGGCTCGTTCGCGCGATGAGTGCGTCGAAGAACGCGATCACGCCGGCATCCGATGCTTCGCGGAAAAAGAACGGCGGCATGACCAGCGCTGCCGCGAAGCCGCAATCGAACGCCGCGCGCGTTAAGCGAATCGCGTCGCCGAGCGATGCCGCGCCCGTTCCGGCCATCATCCGATCCTTCGCGATGCCGCTCGAGGCGAGCGCTTCCATGAAGCGAAGCCGCTGATCGGCGCTAAACGACATCGCCTCGCCGGTCGTGCCGAGGAGATTGAGACCGTCGCACCCTCGCTGCAGCAGTTCGGCGTAGTACGGAATTGCGCGCGACGGATCGGGGCCGAAACCTTCGTCGGCAGGAGTCAGCACCGCCGACCAGATTCCAGCGATCACCGCGTAAGGGCGCCGCGCAGGAAGAATGCGACGTTGGCCGGGCGCTCGGCGAGACGGCGCATGAGATAGGGAAACCAATATTCGCCAAACGGTATCGACAATCGAACGCGATAACCACGACGGAGTACGCTACGGGCAAGCGCGGTTGCGATGCCGTAGAGCATTTGGAACTCGAAGCGACCGCGTCTTGGCAGAGAACGCGCGTCGGCGAACTCTGCCACCCGATCGATGATCGCCGCATCGTGCGTCGCGATCGCCGTATAGCCGTCATGCGCGAGCGCGAGCTGCGCAAGCCCGACATAGGCAGCGTCGACGTCGGCCTTGCGCGGATACGCAACGTCGGACGGCTCGAGATAGGCGCCTTTCACGATGCGAACGTTCGGCTCGAGCTCCAGCATCCCGGCTAGGTCGGCCCGGCTGCGGTAGAGGTAGGATTGCAGCGCGACTCCGACGTTACGGTGCCCAACGCGCAGCCTTCGATAGATTGCGAGCGTCCGATCGACGTAGCGCGACTGTTCCATATCCATTCGCACCGTTCTGCCGCTCTCGTGGGCCGCCTTTGCGATTTGCGACGCGTTCTCGAAGGCCAGGTCTTCGTCGATGTCGAGGCCGACGTGCGTGAGCTTGAATGCCACGTTGGCATCGAGCCCTTCGTCGGCAAACGCTCGTAACAGCCGACAGTATTCCGCGGTGACGGCGCGCGTTTCATCCGAATCGCGCACGCTTTCGCCGAGAATGGTTGCCGCCACCGCGAAACCCTGACCGTTGGCGACGCGCGCCGCGGTCATGAACTCCGCCGCGGTTTCGCCGGCAACGAATCGCCGCGCGCCTAGACGCATGCCGTAGCGAGTGACGGCGCGACGCACGAGCGGGCTGTCGGCTGCGCCGAGTATCGCCGCCCGCATGGGGCGCTCGAGCATCGAACCCATAATCGCATATTCGGGCTTCGGGTTCGACTCTCCAGGATGACACGCCGGGCGACGAGAGGAACGGCCTCGCGTGAAGCTCCCCTGGGTGCTGGTCGCTGCAATTCTCGGTTCCTCGATGACCTTCATCGACAGCACCGCCGTGAACGTCTCGCTACCGGTAATCCAGCGCGAGCTCCATACCTCGACCGCTCAAACGCAGTGGGTCATCGAAGGATACGCGCT
>JAFAHB010000186.1 GCA_019237435.1 Vulcanimicrobiota bacterium | reverse complement strand
AAGCTCTACGGCGCCGCCGGCGGCAAAGGTTACATGTTCATTAGGGACGCGCATCACTTCGAGGCGCGCGCGGCGCACCTGAAAGAAGCGTACATCATCCAAGAGTACATTATCGGGGTACCGCTCTACATTCACTACTTTTACTCGCCGCTCCAACGCAAGCTGGAGATCATGTCCATGGACCGGCGCTACGAGACGAACGTCGATGCGTTAGGCCGGATTCCGGCCGCCGCGCAGGAAGGCATGGACGTTAGCCCCTCGTACGTCGTCGTGGGCAATCAGCCGGTCTCGTTGCGCGAATCGATGCTCGCCGAGGCGCTGCGCATGGGCGACGACGTGGTCCGCGTGAGCAAGGAAATTTGCGGGCCGAAAGGGCTCTTTGGAGCGTTTTGCATCGAAACGATCATAACGCCCGACATTCACTTTTACGTTATGGAGATTTCCGCGCGAATAGTGGCTGGGACGAACCTGTTCATTGATGGCTCACCGTATTCGTATTTGAACTATTCGGAGCCGATGTCGACCGGACGCAGAATCGCGCGAGAGATCAAGAACGCCTTGCTGACCAACAGCTTGCATCTGGTCCTTGATGACTCGAGCGTTTTGTAAAATCGCGGCGATCGCCGCCGCCTGGACGATGGTCGTGTGCGGCGTCGCGCGAGCGACTATCGAGGTCGACCCCGCGGTGCTGTACGCGCAGATGAAGGACGCCTACGCCAAGGGAGCTGCGGCGGGCTGGGACTTTCGGTCGCAAGAGACGTACCTGGCCACGATCTTCAACGCGGGCCGCGCGTATTCGCTGCAATATCCCGACGATCCGGCGTACGCGGAGCTCGCAACCCTGACGGTCCGAATCGGAACGGGCCTGCACTATAATCCCCT
The DNA here is from genome assembly GCA_019237435.1 of Vulcanimicrobiota bacterium. Classification (GTDB taxonomy): domain Bacteria; phylum Vulcanimicrobiota; class Vulcanimicrobiia; order Vulcanimicrobiales; family Vulcanimicrobiaceae; genus Cybelea. Next base: position 7,921 of record JAFAHB010000186.1, on the reverse strand, counting down.
CACGAATCACGACGGCGCGGTGTGGTGGGTGCGCGAAGCCGCCGATTGGGTGTCGAAGCATTCCGAGGATTTGCAATTGATCGCCCAAGCGCAAGGCTTGCTACAGCGCGTTAACTCCGAGGACGCTCCGGCCGAGCTTGCCCGCCTTGCCGACGCCGACGCAATCGCCAACATGAAGGCGTATCCGGGAGACCGCGACGCGTTGCTCGTCGTCGTCGAGGCGGATTGGCGGGCGTGGCTTCTTACGCACGATCCGGCTTGGCGATCGCTCGCGCTCGCGCGAGCGGCCGCGCCAACCTTTCCGATCGCGCATCTGCCGACGAACTGGGGCAACGAATTGGTAAGTGCGGCCAACGTCGCCTCGACCGAGAGCGGTTATACCAGCGCCGACGTCGGCAACGCCAAGACATTTCTCGCGCGGCTGAAGGCGGTTGACCCGCTGCGGGTCATCGTGACCGTCAACGCGATGCCGCACGACGCGTATCTCACGACGCTGGCGCCCGCAGACGAGTATTTTGGACCGATGAATATGTCGATTCTCGAGATCGAAAACCGGCTCAAGCACATCAATTTCATGCTCGACTACAACTACGGGAATCAAGAGAGCGACATGGCCGCGCAAGTCGCTCACGCCATCGTCGATATGCAGAAGGTCTACCCGCGCGATCGTGACCTGCCGATGCTGATGTACTGGTGCTACACGACGCTGGAGCGGATGAGCGACGAGCAGTCCAGGCAGGCAGCGCGTCAGCTCAAAACGATTCTCACCATCGAGTACCAAGACAGCCCGCAAGCGCGCAAGCTTCTGGGCACGTAACGCGAAGGTCGCACGGTGGATCCGGTTCTGGCCGACCGCCTGCAGTTCGCCTTCACGATTATGTTCCACTACCTTTTCCCCATCGGAACGATGGGGTTAGCTCCGTTCGTCGCGGCCTACACGTGGAAGGCGGCTCGCGGACGTGACGAAGAGTCGGCGCGCATCGCGCGCTTCTGGACGAGAATCTTTGCTATTAACTTTGCAGCCGGGGTGGTTACCGGCATCCCGATGGAGTTCCAATTCGGCACGAACTGGGCGGCTTTTTCGCGGCGAAGCGGCTCGGTCGTCGGTCAACCGCTCGCGATGGAAAGCATGTTCGCGTTTTTCCTCGAGTCCGTTTTCTTGGGCGTGTTGCTCTATCGACGGCGCGGCATACCGAATATGTTTACCGCGTCCGCGGCAGTGCTGGTTTGTGTTGGCTCTTGGCTCTCGGGATTCTTTGTCGTTGCGACCAACGCGTGGATGCAGCATCCGGTCGGCTACATCCTCGAGCGCGACGGCACGATCGAGCTGCAAAACATTTGGGCGGTGGTCTTTTCCCCGTACTTGCAATGGCAGTTCGCGCACGTGCTTGCGGGCGCGCTGCTGACGGGCGGGTTCGTCGTCGCGGGAGCCGGCGCATACTATCTGTTAGCACGCCGCGATGAGGCGTCAGGCCGTCGATTCGTCTGCGCAGGCTCGATCGTCGCATTGGTTTTTGCGGTGCTCGTCCTCTATCCGACCGGAGATCGCAACGGGCACGACGCGACCATATATCAGCCGATCAAGCTTGCAGCGATGGAAGGTCTCTTTGCAACGACCCGCGACGCGCCGCTCGCGATCATCGGGATGCCGGATACGGTGCACGGACACCTCATCGATCCGATCTTCCTGCCCGACTTCCTGAGCTTTCTTACGTACGGAAATTTCAGGGCGAACGTGGAGGGCCTCAACGCGTATGCGCGCGAGCTGTGGCCGCCCGTCGCGCTCACGTATTACGCCTATCACGTCATGGTGGGCCTCGGGACGATTTTCGAAGCCGTTGCGGCAGTCGCAGTTCTGCTGCTCGCCTTGGGCAGGCTCTGGAGCGCTCGATGGATGCTCTGGATTCTCATGCTGCTCATGCCGTTTCCGTATATCGCGAATGAAGCCGGGTGGACTACCGCCGAGGTCGGGCGTCAGCCCTGGATCATCTACGGGCTCATGCGGACGGCGGATGCAAGCTCGCCGTCGGTCGCGGGCGGCGAGACGCTTTTCACACTGATCGGCTTTGCCGGCATGTACTTTTTGCTCGGCGTGATCTACTTGCTCTTGGTGCTGCGCGAGATCGGAAACGGTCCTTCGGCTACGTTCGCTGACGCTCGCTCCGCTCAGGATGACACAGCGGCGTGAGCATTGCCGGCTTTATCGTGGTCGCGTTCATGATCACGATGTACGTGCTGCTCGACGGATACGATCTCGGCGTCGCTGCGATCGTCCCTTTAATCGGGCGAACCGATCGCGAGCGCGGCGCAGCGATGGAAAGCATCGGCCCATTTTGGAATGGCAACGAGGTCTGGCTGATTGCGGCGGCGGCAGCGCTCTTCGCGCTCTTTCCCGCGGCCTACGCCGCATCGTTCTCCGGCTTCTATTTGCCGTTCATCTTGGTGCTGTGGCTCCTGATGTTTCGCGGGGTCGCGATCGAGCTGCGCGAGCATCTTGCGTCGGAACTGTGGCATCAGTTTTGGGACGCGTCGTTCGCACTCTCCAGCGCGTTGTTAATCGTCCTTTTCGGCCTTTCCCTTGGAAATGTGCTGCGGGGCGTTCCTCTCGACGCGTCGGGCTACTTTCAGGGCACGTTCGCGTTTCTGCTGAATCCCTACGCGTTACTGGTCGCTGCGTTTGCGCTTGCGACGCTCGCCGTACACGGCGCCGCCTTCGCCGCGATGCGCATCGACGGCCAACCGGCGGTTCGCGCGATGCAACTCTTACGCCGCGGCTGGTGGGTGGTGGTCACACTGTTTCTGGCGGTAACGGCGCTGACGATTGCGATGCGCCCGCCGGCCGCCGCATCGTGGCTCGTCGCGATGCCAATGCTTTCGCTTGGCGCGCTCATCGCCGAGCGGCGCTTCGCGCGTCGCGCGTCGGCGGCCGGCGCTTTCGCGATGTCGTGCGCCTTCATCGCGACCTTGCTCACGGCCGCGGCGGGAACGCTTTACCCAAGTCTGTTGCCGGGATTTCCGGTCGGAGAAGCCGGAATTACAATTTTTAACGCGTCGCCTTCCCTAGCGGCGCTGAGTTGCGCTCTGGTCGTTTCGATCGCCGGTATCGTCGCGGTCGCGATCTACGCCCCAATTGTCTGGCGGCGCATGGGCGGTAAGGTTCACGTCGAATGACGCCGCGGTGAGTACGGAGTACGTCGCTCGCGCGCTCGCCGGCTACGACCGCTCCGCATTGACACTGTGTTCGATCGGCAGCCACTCCGCGCTCGAAGTTGCCTACGGCGCGCACGCCCAAGGGCTGCGTAACCTCATCGTCACCGCGCGAGGCCGCGATCTCACGTACGCGCGCTACTTTGCGGTGCGCGACGAGGTGGTGCCTCGCGGCTGCGTCGACGCGATCGTGGAGCTGGAATCCTTTGCCGACATCGTCAACGATGACGTCCAGCGCAAGCTGCTCGTGCAGAATGTAGTTTTCGTCCCGAACCGTTCGTTCGAAGTGTACCTTCGGCAAAAGTACGAGTACGACGAGATCGAGCGGCGGATGCTCGTGCCATTCTTCGGCAATCGGCATTTGCTGAAGGCTGAGGAACGATCGGGTTCGCCACTCGACGCAGCCTGTCCCGAGCGGAGTCGATCGGCTCGGGGTGACGCCGATCAATATGCGCTGCTGAAGCGAGCGGGGATTCGGCATCCGATGCAGTTCGACTCGGCCGATGCGATCGATCGGCTGGTGATGGTGAAGGCTCCGCACGCGCGGATCGCGTTCGAGCGGGCATTCTTTCTTGCATCGTCGCCGCAAGAGTACCAAGCGGCGAGCAGGCGTCTCATCGCCGATGGCGCCTTGAACGCGCAAGGGCTTGCATCCGCGCGCATCGAGGAGTATGCGCTCGGCCCATCCGTGAACTTCAATTTCTTTTACTCCCCGCTGCTCGACGAGCTCGAGCTTTGCGGCACCGACACCCGGCGCCAGACCAACCTGGAAGGTTTTCGCAACCTGCCGCCGGCGGCGCTGGACGCGGTGCGAAACATCCCGATGCGCTTGGAAGAGGCCGGGCACATCGCCACCACCGTTCTCGAGTCTATGTTGGAGCCTGCATTTGCCATGGGCGAGCGCTTTGTTGCGGCCGCGCGGCAACTGCAGCCGCCCGGCGTCATCGGCCCATTCGCGCTGCAGTGCGTCATCGCGGCCGGTCCGCCCAAGGAGCTCATCTGCTACGACGTATCCTTACGCATTCCCGGATCGCCGGGGACGCGCTACACGCCCTACTCGGCCTATCGGTGGGGTCGCGACGTCTCCGTCGGTGAACGCATCGCAATGGAAGTCGTCATGGCTCGCGACACCGATCGCCTCGAGGATGTGTTGACATAGAGCAACTCAAGTAGCTTTGGAAGGGAGTTCCAATGTCCGTCGATTCGATTCAACAACGCAGCGGCGCGGTTACGTTCAAAGGAAAGCCGATGACGCTGCTTGGACCGGAGCTGCGCGTCGGCAGTCCCGCGCCGCAGTTCGACCTAACCGCCGGCGATCTATCGCCGGTTAACCTCGACATTCTGCTGGACGAGGGCAAGCGAGCGGCGCTGCTGATCGCCGTGCCGTCGCTCGATACGAGTGTCTGCTCGCTCGAATCGCAGAAGTTCAACGCGCGACTCGGCGAACTGCCGGGCGACGTAGGCGCCGCGGTCGTGAGCATGGATCTACCCTTCGCGCAAGCGCGCTGGTGCGGCGCGCAAGGCGAGATCAAGCTCCAGATGCTCTCGGATTATCGCGACCGTAGTTTCGGCTTGAACTACGGTTTGCTGATCGCCGAGCTTGGTCTGCTCGCGCGCGCGATCGTCGTTGTGGGTAAGGATCGTACGATCGCATACGTGCAGATCGTCCGCGAAGTCGCCGACGAGCCCGATTACGATGCTGCTTTAAAGGCGGCAGCCGCGGCTGCGTAGGGAATCCATGCCGGAGACCGTTTTCGTTCTCGATTTCGGCGCGCAATACGCGCAGTTAATCGCGCGGCGCATTCGCGAGCAAGGCGTCTACTGCGAGATCGTACCGTACGACACGCCCTGGAGTGCCCTGGCCGCGCGCAAGCCCGCGGCGCTCGTGCTTTCGGGAGGACCCGAAAGCACGTTGGTTGAGGGGGCGCCCGAAATGGACGACGAGATTCTGAATTCCGGCGTTCCGATGCTCGGCATTTGCTACGGCATGCAGCTGCTCGCGCGCGACGTCGGAGCCGAGCTCGTCAAGCTCGATCACGCCGAGTATGGGCCGGCAACCCTCGTAGTTGGCGATCGTGAAACGCCGCTCTTCGACGGCGTCCCCGACGAATCGCGGGCCTGGATGTCCCACGGCGACTCGGTCGTTTCGCTGCCGGACGGCTATCGCGCGCTCGCGTCGACCGCGCGCTGCCACGTCGCGGCAATGGGAAATCCGCAGAAGAAGATCTACGCGGTTCAATTCCACCCGGAAGTCGTTCACACCGAACACGGACGGACCGTGCTCGCCAATTTTCTCGCCGAAGTCGCAGGGCTGAGCCGGGATTGGAAGATGGATTCGTTCGTCGATCGTTCGATTGGGGAGATTCGCGCACGAGTTGGCGGCGACCGCGTCATTTGCGCTCTCTCCGGCGGCGTCGATTCGGCGGTGGCCGCTACGCTTGTCGCACGCGCGATCGGCGAACAGCTTACCTGCGTCTTCGTCGATCACGGCCTGCTGCGCAAAAATGAGGCGGAAGAAGTCCTGGGCGCCTTCCGCGAGTTGCTGCACCTCAACGTCGTCGCGATCGACGCGCGCGAGCGATTTCTGCGAAAGCTTAGCGGCGTCGACGACCCCGAACGCAAAAGGATCATCATCGGCCATGAGTTCATCGACGTGTTCGAGCGCGAAGCGGCAAAGATCCCGGGAGTCAAGTATCTCGTGCAGGGTACGCTCTATCCGGACGTCATCGAGTCGAAGACTCCGGCCAGCAAAGCCGGCAAAAAGATCAAATCCCACCACAACGTTGGCGGATTGCCCGAACAGATGGGGCTTGAGCTGATCGAGCCGCTGCGTTCTCTTTTCAAAGATGAGGTGCGCGAGCTGGGACGCGCGCTCGGTCTTCCGGCGAACATTGTCGGGCGTCAGCCCTTCCCGGGTCCGGGGCTGGCCGTGCGGATCATCGGCGACGTGACTGAGGAACGATTGGAAGTCTTGCGAGCCGCCGACGCGATCGTGCGCGAAGAGATCGACGCTGCCGGCCTCGATCCCCATCCGTGGCAGTACTTCGCCGTTTTGACGCCGGTAAAAAGCGTCGGGGTGATGGGCGACGGGCGAACCTATGCGAACCTTGTCGCGATCCGGGCGATTACCAGCGAGGACGGCATGACGGCCGACTGGGCGCGTTTGCCGCACGCGTTGCTGGGACGCATTTCCGCGCGCATCGTTAACGAAGTGCGCGGCGTTAATCGCATCGCCTACGACATTACGACGAAGCCGCCGGCCACGGTCGAGTGGGAGTAAGTGCGCATCCTCGTCGTCGGTAACGGCGCTCGCGAGGACGCGCTTTCATGGCGGCTCGCCGAATCGCCGTCCTGCGAGGCAATATTTGCGGCGCCCGGAAACGCTGGCACGGCATCGCGCGGTGAGAACTGGGAAATCGCCGCGACCGACGGCAGAGCGATCGCGCAACGCTGCGCCGAGCAGCGTATCGATTTCGTTGTGCTCGGGCCCGAAACCGCGATCGCAGCCGGCGTGGGCGATCGCTTGCGCGATGCCGGCATTACGGTCTTCGGACCGAGCCGCTCGGCGGGGCGCCTCGAGTCGAGCAAGATCTTTGCCAAACGCTTCATGCAGCGACACGGAATTCCGACGGCACACGCGGTCGTCGCGCATTCGTTCGAGGCGGCGGAGCGAGCCTTGGACGAGTGGGACGGCAGCGTCGTCGTCAAGGCCGACGGTCTTGCCGCGGGCAAAGGCGTCGTCGTCGCACCGGATGTCGCTACGGCGCGCTCGCTGCTTGCCGGATGGTACGGCGGCGCGCGAATACCGGGCGGCGGTTCCGATATCGTGCTCGAAGAGCGGCTCGAAGGGCGCGAGGTAAGCGTTTTTGCGCTCTGCGACGGACGCGCGATCGTCCCCATCGGTGCGGCGTGCGATTATAAGCGGGCCGGTGATAGCGATACCGGTCCGAATACCGGCGGCATGGGGGCGTACTCGCCGCCGGCGGGGTTTCCCGGCGAACTCTACGACCTGGTGCGCGAACGAATCCTTGCGCCTGCACTACGCGGACTTCTTGCGGAGAGCGAAAGTTATATCGGCGTGCTCTACTGCGGCTTGATGTGGACGGTCGACGGACCGTACGTCATCGAGTTCAACGCGCGTTTCGGCGACCCCGAGACGCAAGTGCTGCTACCTCGCATAAACGGCGATTTTGCCGCGCTGCTTCACTCGGTGGCTTCGGGTGCCATCGATCTCTCGCTGACAACGACGTCGTCGCAGCATTGCGTCGGTATCGTTTTGGCAACGAGCGACTATCCGCGCAGCAACACGCCGCTGAAGGGACTATCCGCCGACGTTGCCCTCGGTGATGGATGCCGTGCATTTTGGGGCGGCTCGCAGCGGCTCGACGGAACGGTGACGACGGGCGGGGGTCGCGTACTCACCGTCACGGCGCTGGGCGACGATCTGAGCGCAGCGCGAGGCAAGGCGTACGCGGCGGTGGAGCAGCTCGCCGGGCGGCTTGGTACGGGCGCGCTCACGTATCGCACCGATATCGCTGCCGTGTCACCCTGAGCGCAGCGAGCATAATGGTGTCATCCTGAGCGGAGCGACCATACTGGTGTCATCCTTGAGCGGAGCGAGCGCAGCGAGCGAAGTCGAAGGACGAAGGGCCGCGGGAATAGCTTGAGCATGTGGCGTTTGCCGCGAGCGTTGCTGCCGATTTACGCCACGACG